>JAISST010000084.1 GCA_031272945.1 Fusobacteriaceae bacterium | reverse complement strand
GCAAAGCCCATACCCGCAAAAAAGCCAGACTGGGACAAACTTGAACGCTTAATTAAAGAAGCGGCTGATGAAGAAATGCCCGACTTCCCGCGTGTGAATTTCAGGAGGGAGTTGGTGGTAATTTGATCAATGGAGACCTGCTCCTCGCAGGATTTTGCCTCGATGGCGGGTATACGCTTGTTACTTGCAATGGGAAGCATTTTGCGGATATTGAAAATTTGGATGTAGAGGATTGGAGTGTGTAACCGCACTGGATATATTGTCAACGTTCACATCCATCTGCTGAAAAGCGACTGATCCAATTCAGGATATATAAACCATTTTCTTTCATTCGGGTCCCATTTTGCACCAAGCGCTTTTGCCTCTTCTTTTTCCCGATAAGGTATATTCAGGTAAATTCTATCTGTATTTGCTTTGGGCTTGATATTTCCGCCGGTTTTATCGGAAAGGAACCTGATCAGGTCGCTAAAATCGCTTTTAATCCGTGGCCTTGCGTCTTCCTTTGAGTAGTAATACCCGTTAAACCATCCTTGTCGGTAAGTGTTTTTACAATATTTCTCTTCTTTTCTTTATCGCCATTCCAATCCCCTACTCATCAAACCCGGAATCCTTTACCTTCAGCGTCCTGCAATTCTCGGTGACTGTCCGCATGGTCTGCTGTGTGAATCCATCATCATTCCGGGCTTCAACTTCAAGCGACACTGTGACCTTTGCTCCTTCAACGGAAGTCAGGTGCTGGATGACCTCTTCTACAAATTTTTGGACGTCGCGGTTTATTCTTGTAGTATCAAGGTCTGCGGACATGAAGAACCGCTTGTTTTTTTTGTTTTCGTTGATTTCATGGTCGTTGTCAGGTTTATTAGTGGGATAAGGAGTTACAGGACCGTCGTCGCTTGGTCCCGGAGCATTGTTTTCTCCTTTTGTTTTTTCATTTTCAGCCTTCCGTTTCGCTTCATCTTCATCAATCTGTTTTTTGGCATTGGATACCTTGACCAGATAACCTGACCGTTCCACGACGCCGACATTTTGATTGAATTTCAAATCCAGATACCGGTCGCCCTCTATCCCTGCTGCATAAGCAAAGAATTCCGTAGAATTCAAGCCCTTTTTGATTGCCTCGTCCAGCACATCGCCATTGACTAATCGCGGCAGATAACAGTAGGTACAAAGGTATTCCCAAAGTGTTTTGATAGAAATATTGTCTTTATCTTTCCACAAAAGGTTGTCGAGCTCCATTTTAAGTAGCGCCGGCGCCCATTCTGTAATAATTTGCTCGTTCTGCAACATCCTCTTGGCGGCTTTGTTGATGATGCCCTCACTACCGCCGCTAATCCGGACAGAATCCCAGATGATGGTCTTCATGTCGACGTTTTTGTCTATATAAGGGACGAGAAGCCAGCAGTAGGTTTCCTTTATCTGTGCGTCTACCGTTTCATCACTCCGTTTGAGATTGTTGTCGGTTTCGCGGTTTTGTGCGGCGTCGAGATTCAGATCCTCGCTCTCCACTTTGATGGATTTCCATGCAAGATAACGGCAAACCGCCTGTTTGAGAGATGCCATGGGGTCCTGCCCCGGCGCGATGAACGCCAGCATATTGCGATAGATACGCGGCGTATTTCCACGATTGTTCAGGATGTCATTGACAGCCGTCATCGCTTTGTTCTCCGGATTTGAAGCTTTGTATTCATCAGTCGGGCGCAGAATCACAATGCGGGCGGCTTGATCATCCGGCACATCAAGAGAAGACGACGGGCAAATATGAATTCCCGCAAAAGGGCTTTCCTTGCGAAGCTTCTTGAGGCGGTTTTCGATTTCATATTCCACATCAGGAGCGGCGATTTGGGTAGCTCTGTCTTCGGCAATTTTTCTGAGCGTCGGGCGAGTATCATACCAGTAACGGTCTCCCGACGGATTCGTATAGAGGTAGTGAAGCGAACTTGACAGCGTATTCAGCGCATCATTGAAAACGGCAATATTTTCTCCCGGCTGTATGACGCCCAAGCGAATACGTGACGCTTCGATACCCCGGATGTTCTGTTCGCGGGATGTCGGCGCGGAACCCAGCATGATGGCTCTGGCGACTCTGCGGGAGGCAAGTCCCGCTCCGTAGCGACTGTTTCTTTGATCGTTTTGATAAGGAACCGAGTTTTTTCCATCAACTTCACTGTCGATCAATCCGTTCCATTCCTCTCCCAGATTTCGCATCAATTCAAATTGAACATTCCCTGAGTCAAGGGGAATCGAACCAGGCATTATCATGAGGCTGGCGTCTCTACCCATCCAGAGCTCATGAATAACGGACGCCATCAAGCGTAAAACGCCGCGGGTTCTCTGAAATCTTCCCAGCGTTGACCAGTCTTCATACAAGCGATCAAAAATCTCCGGATGGATCGGATAGCATGAAATCAGACGATTTTTGTATTTCAGTTCTTTTGCTTCCAATGGGAAATCGCTTTGATTCTCGTTATACATTTTGCTGAATTCGGCGCATACGGCATCCCTTCCTTCAGGACTCTTGCAGTCGAGGAAGAGCCTGCGGCGCACAACTTCAAAGCCCTCGTTTGCGGCTACGGGCTTCCAGATGGATTCCATACGTCCAAAGGTATGTTCAATAGCTTCAAGAGTGATCTTCCCGGCCTCTCCTCCCACTTCGATTTCCGATTCGGGAAGAGAAGCGACAACAAGACTGTTCTTGCTCGCCCGGGCGGCCTCGGTAATTTCCTGGACAAAAGTAATAAAATTATCATAGGTTCCTGCGGGCAAACCGCTCACGCCATAAAGTTTTTTGGCATAGCCGACGAGTTCATCCATGAGAATAAGGCAAGGTCCGCAGGCGTCAAAGAGGTCTTTCAGGGTTTTTGAACCGGGTGAAACGCCTTTTTTATCCGCTTCTTTTACAAAATCGTACAATTTGAGATCCGCAGCGGATTCAGCAAGTTGAGCGGCCATTTCCCCCCAAAGGGTATTTATCGTAATTCCCGGCAAATTATTCGGTCGCTTGCTTTTCGCGGGATCGAGAGCCGTACCCACCAAGACGGCGACATTGGCCTTGGGAAGCGTTCGGACGCCGGATTTTTTCAAGACAGGTTCTATGTTGGGAATTTTATTGACGGCTACCCGCCCCCGAAGCATATGATAGAGCGCCAACATGCTGTGGGTTTTACCGCCGCCGAAGGCCGTTTTCAGTTGAATAACCGGTTCTCCGCCTTTTCCCGACACCCTGCGCAACGCCTGTTCCAAAAGGTTTTGCATTCCTTCCGTAACATAGGTGCGGCTGAAAAATTCCACAGGATCCTGATACTCAAAAGAGCCTTCCCCGCGGGCAACCTGCGCCAAATCGGCTGCAAATTCAGCATTTTTGTATCTTCCTTGTGCGACATCGGGATGCGGCTCAATGACATCGCGCCAACTTGGAAGACCGCTTATAGGCGTCGCGGTTAATATGCCCTCTTTCTTTTGTGTGGTTTGCGCTGTATTTGCTTCCGTAACGGTTGTAGAACCGCTTGCGGAACCATAACGGGATTCCCGGAGCAAACTCCGGATTTCTTCGGCGCCTTCGGGATCGATTTGTTCGCTCAGGCGGGACATTGTGTCCAAAGCGCGCCAGGTATCATCATCATTGAAGTCTCCGCCGCCGAGATGAGCGAGTTTATTGCGGACGCCCTTCAACTCGATGGCCCAAGTACGGTGGTCAATGGACAATTTCCTGCGGAAAATCTTTTGCCAATGGGCGTCGGCAAACAGGGTCAGGCAGTTCAAAACATCAAGGGAATCCACCAATTTTCCCCAGTTACCCGCTTCCGGGAGATTTCGTTTTTGATCGTCAAAGAGAAAATTGAGGACGCCGTCCTCCCACCAGTCTTCGCCATATTCATTGAGCAATTCCCGGGCAATGTAGGGAGCCAATCCCGTAATCAGACTCCGGAATCCTTTTGAAACCAATTCATGATTATCCATTTGCCGCCTCCTGAGATAAACGCTTATTCTATGTTGAAACGGAATTATTATCAATTGATTGCATTTTATGCGTTAAACAACTTCGTCTGCACTTTCTTCTTTGCGGAATTCACGATTTCCGCTATCCTGCTCTGCACGTCCGGCCACGCGATGACAAGCGAGTTGTAAGCGTAAGCCTCCTGCGCCCAGCCTTTCCGTTCCGCAATTTGGAACAAGCGGTAAGCCAGCGCTTTGGCGTGTTCCGGCTCTGAGGTAAACAGATCCGCGATCAATTCCGCCGCGCCGTTCACGCCTTTTGTCTCCATGGCATGGGTCAGTTGCTGCGTAAGGAGCCAGATAATGCCGTCATCCATCTTGTTTTTCGTGATGTGGGCAGGCGTCATATCAATTTCGTCTCTTCCAAGAAGCCGCACCACGCCTTTTTCCGCGTACAGGATACCCGCGCCTTTGAGCTTCTCGATGGACGTGTTCTTCGCCCTTGCGAGAACGTCCGCTTCGCCGAATTTCACGTCGTTAAAGGCGTACTGGGTATATAGGTCAACGCAGAAGCGGCTGTCGCGGTCAAGTTCGCCGTCCTGCTCCGTAAAATAAAGGTCGAG
>JAISST010000148.1 GCA_031272945.1 Fusobacteriaceae bacterium | reverse complement strand
TTGGGGCTTTTCTCCGATATCCGGGGAAAAACCGTGGTAGATGGATATTCCGGTACGGGTACGCTGGCCCTGCTTCTTTCGGGAACAGCGCGAAAAGTCATAGCCATAGAGACCGAGTCCGAGGCTGTGGCCGACGGCATCCGGACCGCGGAAGAAAACGGAATCAAAAATATTGATTTTATTTGCGGAAACGTAGAAGAAAAACTGCCGGAACTTGTCAAGCAAGGAGAAAAAATAGACGGAATTCTGTTTGATCCACCCCGGAAGGGTATAGAAAGGGAAGCGCTCCTTATGTTAGGGAGAGAAAAAATACCGGAAATCGTCTATATTTCCTGTGACCCCGCAACGTTCGCACGGGATGCGGGCGTGTTGTTTTCTGTCGGTTACCGGACAGACCGGGTCTTTCCCTTCGATATGTTTCCAAATACGGCCCATGTGGAATGTGTGGCAAGATTTTACAAAACGGATGAAAAGGAACAAAAACTAAATACAGGAGTTGAGGCGTCATGAAATACGATTTTGAAACAATAGTACCCCGGTATCATTTGGGTTCAAACAAGTGGATGGAAATGAAAAAAGTAAATCCCGATATCGGGCCGGACATCATCCCCTTTTCCGTGGCGGATATGGAATTTTTGAACGCGCCGGAAATCATCGACGATCTGAAAAATTTTCTGGACCACACGGTTCTGGGATATTCCGGTACGACGGAAGAATTCAGGGCCGCCGTATGCTCCTGGATGAAAAGAAAAAGAAACTGGAACGCCGATCCCTCCTGGATCGTCAATACAAGCGGAATTGTGACGGCGTTTTTCAACGCGGTAAAGGCTTATACGGAACCCGGAGACGGGGTTCTTTTGCTGACGCCGGTCTATTACCCCATGTACAAGGCCATCAGTCTCAATAAACGCAAGCTTGTGGAGTCTCCCCTGATTTACAACGGAAGACAGTATGACATTGACTTTGAGGATTTCGCCAAAAAGGCGGCGGATCCCTCGACAAAACTCTTCATCATGTCGAGTCCTCACAATCCCTGTTCCCGGATCTGGCGCAAGGAAGAACTGGAAAAATTGGGGAAAATCTGTCTGGAAAACAACGTGATCGTGATTTCCGACGAAATTCATTTTGACCTGATCATGCCCGGCTACGAGCATACGGTTTTCGCGTCCATTTCCGATGAATTTGCCAGGAATTCCGTCATTTGTACGGCGCCCAGCAAGACGTTCAATTTGGCGGGAATGCAGATTTCCAATATTTTTATTCCCGATGCCGACCTGCGGGAGCGCTATATACGGGAACTTTCGACGAGTACCCTCTCCGTTCAATGCAACATCCTCGGTTACCGGGCCTGCCAGACGGCCTATGAGCGGGCGGAAAACTGGCTCGATGAGGCCATCGCGGTCATCGCCCGGAACAGAGATATTGTGGCGGACTTTATCGGAAAAGAAATGCCGCAGATCAAATTGATTGACTTGGAGGCGACGTATTTGCTGTGGATGGATTTTAACGCCTTCGAACTTGACTACAAGGAATTGGAGCGTCTCAACAAAGTCGAGGGTTCGCTATTCTTTGACGAAGGGTATATTTTCGGCGAGGCCGGAAGGGGATTCGAGCGTTGGAATTTGGCCTGCCCGACAAAATATGTGATCGAAGGGCTGGAAAGATTGAAGAAGACCTATAAAAAATATCTGTGATATAACGGGGTGTCATGTCGTACTTTAAAAAAATGGACAATTTTCTGATTGCCCGGACCAACAAATACAACGTCTTTCGCTGTCTCGTCCGTCAGGGCCCCATCAACCGGGCGGCAATCGCCCGCTTGACAAATCTCAGCATTCCCACCGTCATGACGATTACGGCGGAACTTCTGGAGAAGAAGGTCATCCGGTCCATCGGGAAAGGGGAATCCTCCGGCGGAAAACCGCCGGAAATGCTGGAACTCGTGCCGGACAGCTACTATACGGTGGGCGTCGATATCGGACGCACGATGATCCGTCTTGTGGCAAACAACGCGGCGTTTGAACAGCGGGCAAGTCTGCAGGAACTGACGGGAAATCCCCTGCCGGCAAAGGATTTCGTCAAGCGGGTCAGCGGATTGATCCTACGGATTATCCATATGCTTCATACGGAAAAGGAAAAGATCATCGGGATCGGGATCGCCATGCCGGGCCTGATCGAAAAGGAAACGGGGCGGGTGATTTTCTCCCCGGATTTTGAATGGTCATCGGTTCCCCTACGGGAATGGCTCCTGGAAAACCTTCCCTTCACGCTCCTTGTCGAAAACGCCAACAGGGCCCTGGCCCTCAACGAGAGCTATTTCGAGGGAGAGGAGGATCAAAACCATACGACGTTTTCCGTGAACCTGGGGCACGGAATCGGCGCGGGTCTTGTATTGGGCGAAGAGCTTTATATGGGCGCCGTGGGGGCGTCGGGGGAAATCGGACACATCACCGTCGAAAGAAACGGCCCGCTTTGCATGTGCGGAAACAGAGGCTGTCTCGAGGCTGTGGCATCGGGCGACGCCATCGCGAAAAAAGCAAAGTCCCTCATGGAAAAAGGGCGCGCACCGATCCTCGCGGAATTATGCGGCGGGAAAGGCCATGAGATCGAGGCCAGGACCGTATTCGAAGCCGCGGCGGCGGGGGATCCGGAAGCGGGAAAAATCGTGGACGAGGCCGCGGAATACATTGGAATGGGACTCTCCATGGCCATTAACGTCCTGGATCCCGACAGACTCATCCTCTGCGGCGGCCTCATGCGAAACGGGCCTTCCTTTTTTGAGAAGATCAAGGCGAGCATACAAAAGCACAAAATGAAACAGACGGGCAGGGAGCTCGTCATATTTCAAGGGACAAAAGGAGAAAACAGCACGGCCATGGGCGCCTGCAGGCTGTTGGTCAATACGCTGTGGAATGAGCAGAGGCTGCCGATTTGAGGAGTCTCACCCTTTTCTCAAAATACACTCCATAAACATCCTGACCACTTCTTTTTTGACGGACTTATTTTTGCAAAGGAGCCAGGTGTTCCGCCGGAATCCGCTCCCGTCTTTTTTCGTTATGGGGAAGAAGCGCAGGTCTTCCCTGTTTTTTGTATGCACTTCGGGAAGAACTGCCCAGCCGAACCCCCTAGCCACGAGGTTTACCACGGCCTCGATGGAATTGACGGAAATGGTCTCGCTATGGAAAGCCTCCCCGAAGCGGTCTTTCCACCACTCATTCAAAAATTTCCGCGACTGGATTCTTGTCCCAGAAATCTCATGCCTGATCCATGGCGTTTCGGGAATATCTTCGGTCCGGAAGTTCTTCCCGCCTACAAAGCCGTAGGTCTCCTCACAGATGAGATATTTTTTTTC
>JAISST010000119.1 GCA_031272945.1 Fusobacteriaceae bacterium | reverse complement strand
GAAGGGCCGCGCCGCACACTGTGAGAAAGGCTCGCCCGAGGGCCTGCGGCCCTCGGGCGACCCGGGGTAGGAGTCGAACGCATAATCCGTGCGCTTACATCAAAAGACACCACAGCGGGATCGTGATCAAGGAAAGGGCCGTCGTCACCACGACGCATTTTGTGGCGAAGATGTAGTCGCTTTTATACTTGGCGGCGAAGAGAACACCGGTGCTGCCCGCCGGCATGCCCGCCACAAGGACGATGATATTTGTCAGGAGCCTCGGGATATGGAAGATCCATCCTGCGACAAAGATGATCAACGGCAGAAGCAACAGCCGGATGATCGTGAAATACCAGATTTTACCGTTCAGCATGGATTTCACGTCCGTGACTTCGCCGAGCACGGCGCCGATGACGATCATGGAGATCGGCAACGTACAACCGCCCAGCATACGGAGCGTATTCGCCACGAAAGTCGGTGGCCTCAAACCTGTCAGCATCAAGAAAAGGCCGATGTAGACGGCAATGACGCCGGGATGGACCGCAACCCGCTTGATGACTTCCCGGGTATTTTGTCCCTTCTCAAAATAAGAAAGCCCCGCGGACCATGTGGTGATGGCCTGGGGGATCGTCCCTACGGAAGCGTACATGAGCCCCTGGGCGCCGAAAACGTCTCCGATAATTGAAAGACCTATAAAACCGGCGTTTGAACAGAGCGTACAATATTGCACGACTTTTTTTTCTTCGGGTTCAAAATGATTCCAGGCATAGCGGTTGAACACGAGGCAACTGACCTGCTGAAACAAACCCAAAAGAAAAATCACGATCAGCCGGATCAGGATGTCGGCGTTGAACGTGACAAGAAAAGAAGCGACGATATTGGCCGGAAGAAAAACGTAAATCAGGATATCGGTCAGGATCGCCTTTCCCTCTTCGGGAAAAAAACCGGTCCATTTGAGGAGAATACCGGTCAAGACCAGCAAAAAAAGAATCCCCTGTAAAGTCAGAATTTTGTGTATTGCCATTTCGTCCCCCCGCATTGATTTGCTATTCCCATTATAGAGCCTTTTTACACGCTTGTCAAGTTATTTCGGAGAAATAAAGATCCGCTTTTTCTGAAAAATACTGAGTGTTCAGTATCCCGACTGTAGAGATTTGACGGTTTCTTTCCAGGAATCACTTGCATAACGGGCGCTTTATGATGTATAATGTTAAAAACACAACAAATAAGTTAATGTTCAAGGGGTGATACACGATGCTGGACCAAATCAAAAAATTTTGTGATGCTGTCGTTGCGAATTACAGCGAATCTGTAGACGCTATCTATTTGTATGGTTCATATGCCCGCGGTGATAATCATAATGAGTCCGATATCGATATTATGGTGCTTGTGGATGCGAATACCGTTGTTATTCAGAAAGGCATCTCGGATTTGGCAAGTGACGCCTGTCTTTTTTCCGGTCATTTCTTTTCTCCTGTAATAACTGACAAGGACGTATTTGCAAAATGGGTTCCTTATCTGCCGTTTTATTCAAATGTATTAAAGGAAGGCAAATTGTTGTATAAACGGGGTGAAAAAGGTGAATCCTGAAGTCGAGTTATCAAAATACCGGCTTGAAAAAGCAAAGGAGTGTCTTTGCGTTGCAAAAGAAAACTTTGCAAACAAACATTTTTCCGATTCTACGAACAGAGCCTATTATGCTGTTTTTCATTCAATCAGAGCAATATTGATATTAGACAACCTTGACTATAAGAGACATAGCGCTGTTATCGCAAAATTTAGAGAATTGTATATTAAAACAGAGATTTTCCCTCATGAAATGTCTTACATAATTGGGCAGGCATTTCAAATAAGAAATTCATCTGATTATGATGATCTTTATATCGTGACGTCTGATCAAGCTGAAAAACAAATCGAAGACGCTGAATGGGTTGTCTCTCGGGTTACGCAATACCTCGCCAAAATCTGCGACGATTGAATCGTTTGAGGATCAGATGACCTCAGAGCGGAATCAGATAAGTAACAAAATTCACAAAAATCAATAAAAAAATTGATTTCTATTTGATTTTATCGTTCTCATGCGGTAAAATATAAAGTGAGAGAAGTCCATCGGATTCACATTCCGGCAACAATGGCGCCATCGTAAATAAGGAGGTCATACATGAAGAAAAAAATAATAGGAATTTGCATACTGTCTCTGGTTTTCCTGGCCGGTTGTACGGGGTTGGGGACTTCCGGATCCGGCAAGGGAAGCGCCTCATCCTCTTCCAAGTCTTCCGGTTCCGGATTTTTAAGCGGCATTTTCAATAAGATTCCTGCGGAGCTGCAAGGGGAGGTCAATTCCCGTGTGAACGACGCCACGGAGCTCTATGGCTTCGGCGCCGCCGCCTCGGACAAGTTGGGAACCGCCGCGGGGCAAATGAAGGCCATCGACGACGCGAAAAGCGAATTGGGCAGAAAAATCAAAAAAGAAGTTCTGGCGACGTTAAACACCTACAACGCTTCGCTGGAGCCCTACACCCAGACACTGGTCAAACCCGCGATTCCGGATCTTGCCAATCACGCTACGGAACTGAGCCTGTATAATATTGTACAGAAAGGGGCCTGGGAGGATGACAAAAAAGTCTATGCCCTCGTGACGGCTGCGAAGAGCGATGTGCACAACAATACCAAAAATGTTTTTCAGACATTTCTTGACAACATGTCCCAGAAGATCAGTTCGGCCAGAGGACAGATGTAAACGGAACAGTGAGCCGAGGAAAGAATAATCCATCCGGGGACGTGATGAAATGGAAACACTGAAAATAACTGACTCAGGCCTGTTGACAACGGTCCAGGACCTGGGGAGATACGGGTATCAGCGCTATGGTATTGCCGTGGGCGGCGTGATGGACGCCTTTTCCGCGAGAATAGCGAACCGGCTCGTAGGAAACGCCGAGAATGACGCAGTTCTTGAGACAACGCTCAAAGGAATCGACTTCGAATTTACGGCGGATTGTATATTCTCCATAACCGGCGGAAAATGTCCGGTCACATGGAATGAAAAACCCATAGAACTGTGGCGGAGTTACCGGGCCAAGTCCGGAGACAGGATCGATATGGGCATTTGCCAGGAAGGCGTACGGAATTATCTCGCCTTCAGCGGCGGCATTGACGTTCCCGTCGTACTCAAGAGCAGGTCCACAAATTTGCGGGCCAATTTCGGCGGATTTCAGGGGCGGGATATCAAAATGCACGACGTACTCCGGGTATTTCCGCGCAATTTACCGGAACTGACGCTGTTAAAGTTCCGGGAGGATTTGCGGCCCCGATATCCCAAAGATGTCAGGATCCGGGTAATTTTGGGCCAGCAGTCCGACTGCTTCACGGAAAAAGGCATCCGGACGTTTTTGGACGGACCCTATACGATTACCCCCGATACGGACCGGATCGGCATGCGTCTTTTGGGGAAGAAAGTCGCCCACAAGACTTCGGCGGACATCATTTCCGACGGCATTACGTTCGGCGCGATCCAGATCATTGGAAACGGGCAGCCTGTGGTCCTGATGGCGGACCGGCAGACTGCGGGCGGCTATACGAAGATCGGCAACGTGATTACGGCGGATCTTTACAAACTGGCGCAGGCCTTGCAGGGCACAAAGGTGTTTTTTGAGGCCGTGACGGTGGAAGAGGCCCTTGCGGTCCTGCAAGAGCAGGACCGTGTGATCGCGGACGAGGACTCCTACGAAAAAGTATTCGAGATTCCGGAAAAGCCTGTGGAAGCGCCGATCCATCCGGGCTATATCCCGGTCCCGGTCAAAGGCGCCGGGGCGAAATATGTGAAGAAACTTTACAGGACCGCCGCGCTTTTGCGCCCGGTCGTATCAAAATACAGCGTGAGCATCGAGGGGGAGACCTTCGCGGTCGAAGTCGAGACGGAAAACGCGTAAATTGAAACTGCCGCAAGCTATGGGTCAGGGCCTGCGGCAGCTTTTCAATTGTATGTGTAAAAACCGGAGTTTGCGACTGCGGTATTACAGGTAAAGGAAGGCTCCGATCACGCCGCAGACGCCCATGACCAGCATGGGTTTCAGTTTAAATTTCTGCAGAACGAAGAGGGAAACAAGAAACAGGACGCCGCCGGCGTAATTGATCCCGTGGAGGGTGATTTTCGCGTTTTTCTCGCCCCAGAGGCAGAGTATCAGGATCGAAAGGCCGGCGGAGGCGATCATGGCTACCACGGCGGGTCTGAGTCCCGCCAAGACGCCCTGGACTACCGTGAGGTTTTTATATTTGAAGAAAATATAGGCGAGAATGCCCATGATGATGCAGGAAGGGGTTACAAAACCGGCGGTGGCTACGACAGCCCCCGGGAAACCGGCGATTCTTGTCCCTACGAACGTTGCGGAATTGATGGCGATGGGTCCGGGCGTCATCTGGGAGATCGTGATCAAGTCCGTAAATTCCGCCAGGGTCAGCCAGCTGTGATAATGGACGACCTGATTTTGGATCAGGGGCAGGGAGGCGTATCCGCCGCCTACCGTAAAGAGTCCCACCTGAAAAAAACTCCAGAATAATTCAAGATAGATCATCGGATTTTTTCCTCCTTCGGCCGCTGTTGCAGCAGGATTCTTGCCAGACCGATCCCCGCGCAAATCAATATTGTATAGACCACATTGAATTTTAAGATAAAAGTGACCACAAACGTCGCGACCATGATCAGAATGGACAGGACGTCCCCGGTTTTTACGACGTTGCGTCCGAGATTGAGGACGACGTCAATAATGGTGGCGGCTACGCCCGCCTGCATTCCCTTGAGGACGGCCTTGACGATCCGGTTCGACTGGAACTGGGTATAAAAGAAGGAAATGACCGTCAGAATAATCAAACAGGGCGTGACGGACCCGAGGATCGTAACAAAGGCGCCCGGTACGCCCGCCACGTCATACCCCAATAAAAAGGACGCGTTGATAGCAACGGCGCCTGGGGAAGACTGCGCTATGGCAATGAGGTCAAGAATTTCTTCCTCCTTGATCCAGCCCAGCTCGTCCACGAATTTTTTTTTCATGAGCGGAATGATGACATACCCGCCGCCGAAGGTGAACGCGCTGATGAAAAATGTCGAGATGAATAATTTCAAGTAGAGATGGGATGGTCTTTCTGTTGTGAGCATGAGATTCTCCTTTATGGTTGAAGTTCCTTTATTATAGCATGGTACTGTGTTTTTTTTGAGGGAATTTCCGGAAAGATTTATCTTATATCTGGTCTTTTTTCTTGTGGTGAATATGCTCGCGAATCGCGTCGGCGCCTTTTGCCACATAAGTTTCCCGGACATTTTCCAGAAATTTTCCGTATTGGATTTCCGTCAGGCGGAGGTTTCCCAAAATCCGTTCAAGCTTGGGCGTGGCTTTATAAGAATAGTCCGTCGCGTAGACATTCATTTTCTTGCCGTCTTCCGTTTCGAGAATATCAATACGAAAATCAGCTTCCTCAGGGGTTTTGCTGCTCAGCATGGACGAGAGGGATTTGAAGCGGTAAGAGCCCAATTGGCGGCGAATCCAGTTCACATCGCCGCCGTACCGGTAATAATAGCTTTCCAGTACGTCTTCCACGAGGATTCTCTTCTTCGCTTTCCCTTTTCCGCGTGAGATGATCACGATGATCAGCGTGAGGATTCCGATTCCGGCCAAAATAAACAGCGTATAATTTTCTTTCATCATTTTCTCCCATCATATTTTGGATGGCTTACAGCCTGTAAGAATATATTCAAAACTCCAGCAGCACTTTCTTCAAACGGAGCATTTCGTCCCTTTTGACAATAGCGTTTTCAAAATCCAGCTCTTTCGACAATTTCGCGATGGCTTTCTCCAATTTCCCGATTTCTTTTTCAATGTCGGCCCGGGATTTGAATTTTTTCTTTCTGCCGGGTTCCAGTTCCCCGTCGGGCAGCGCATAGTCCAGGTTGACCAGATCATCGGCGATTTCTTTTTCGATGGTCTTCGGGTCGATATGGTTCCAGGCGTTGTATTCCATTTGCTTCGCCCGGCGGCGGTTTGTCTCGTCAATGGCTTCCCGCATGGACATCGTCACGACGTCTCCATAGAGAATAACGCGTCCTTCCGTGTTTCGGGCGGCTCTTCCGATTGTCTGGATCAGCGAGCGGCGGCTGCGGAGATAGCCTTCCTTGTCCGCCTCCAGAATGGCCACCAGGGAGACTTCCGGAATATCCAGGCCTTCCCGCAGGAGGTTTATGCCGATGAGTACGTCAAATTCCCCTTTGCGCAATCCCCGGATGATTTCGATTCGATCGAGGGTCTCAATATCCGAATGCATATATTTGGCCTTTACATTCAGATTCAAATAATATTCCGTCAGCTCTTCGGCCATTTTTTTCGTGAGCGTCGTGACAAGGACCCGTTCGTGTTTCTGAGCCCGTTTCCGGATTTCTCCCAAAAGATCGTCGATCTGGTTGGCCGTGGGGCGCACGTCGATCTCGGGATCCACAATGCCCGTGGGTCGGATCAGCTGTTCGGCGATGCAGCCGCCGCTGGCCTCCACTTCAAAATCGCCGGGGGTCGCCGATACGAAAACCGTCTGTCCGGCGATTTCCCGGAACTCGTCAAAGCGCAGGGGCCGGTTGTCCAGCGCCGCTTTCAGGCGGAAGCCGTTTTCCACAAGGGCGGTTTTCCGCGAGCGGTCTCCGAGATACATGCCGCGGATTTGCGGCACCGCAATATGAGATTCGTCTATGAAAATCAGAAAATCCCCGGGAAAGTAACGCAGGAGCGTGTCGGGCGTGTCTCCCGGCTTTTTCCCCGCCAGATAGCGGGAATAGTTTTCAATACCTTTGCAGTAACCGATTTCCCGGATCATTTCCAGGTCATATTCCGTACGCTGCTTCAGGCGTTGGGCCTCCAGCAGCTTTCCCTTCTTGGTGAAAGCGTCGGTTTCAATGACCAGGTCTTCGGAAATTTCCTGAAATACGCGCTCCTCATCGCCGTCTTCCGTCAGGTATTGCGTCGCGGGGGCAATGATGATCCGCTCCAGGTTTTTCTTTATTTTCTGGCCGGTCAGCGTGTTGATTTCCGAGATTTCCTCCAGCTGATCTCCCCAGTATTCCAGACGGTAGCCCGTCTCCGTATAGGAGGGGTACACGTCGATCACGTCCCCCTTGATCCGGAATTTTCCCCGCTCGAAGGCGATGTCGTTGCGCTCGTAACGCAGGGAAATCAGACGTTTGATCAATTCTTTCCGGGAAAGACCGGTCATCCGGTCGATGGGAATCGTCATTTTTTTATAGGTTTCCGGAGATCCGAGGCCGTATATGGCCGATACCGAAGCGACGATGATCACGTCCCGTCTGTTGATCAGGGCCGCTGTCGCCGCGTTCCGCAACTTGTCGATCTCGTCGTTGATGGAGGAATCTTTTTCGATATAGGTATCCGTGGACGGAATATAGGCTTCGGGCTGATAGTAATCATAGTAGGAGACAAAGTATTCCACGGCGTTGTCCGGGAAAAAAGCCTTGTATTCCGAGTAGAGCTGCGCCGCCAGGGTCTTGTTGGGGGCGAGCACCAGAGCCGGACGCTGGGTTTGTTCGATGACGTTTGCCACCGTAAAGGTCTTTCCCGATCCGGTCACGCCGAGCAGCACCTGATCTTTTACGCCGTGACGGATGTTGTTTACGATTTGTTCGATTGCCTCGGGCTGGTCCCCCGTGGGACTGTATTTGGAATGAATTTTAAAACGCATGGAGGCCTCCGGGCCGGGTGTGAAATGGTACGTTTCAGGTTTATACGTTGTCGGGATTCACGGTATAACTCAGGTAGTGGTTGTCGGTTCTGAGAACGAATCCCTGCTTTTCCCAGTATTTCAATCCCTCGGGATTGTTTGTGAGGACGATGAGCCCCAACTTTGTCGTCCCCAGCCGCTTGTAGGTTTTTAGAAGCGTCGCGACAAGGGCCTTGCCGATTCCTTTCTTGCGCAGGTCTTTTTCAACGGCCGTATGGTAGACATATCCCCGGCGGCCGTCATAACTGCCGAGGATCACGCCGACGAGTTTGCCTTCCAAAATGGCCACAAAATTGGTTTCGGGATTCTTTTGGAGAAAGAACCGGATCCCCTCCCTGGAGTCATCAATTGCGCGCAAGCCCATCCCTTCGGTGCGCTTCCAGAGTCCGTACACCGCGTCGTAATCTTCCGCCGTCATCTTACGGATGACGATATTTTCTGCAAGTTCTTCCATAAATTTACCCCCCCCGGTAAAAAAAATGAGCATGTTCTTCTTGAAATTTATCCGGCATGATATCTATTGTAGCACTTTTTCTCGCTCCTGACAATGACTATTTTCCCGGGAAATTTTTTGTGAGAATCGGCTCTTTTGATCAGTTCGCCCGCAAATCAAGCAGGCGGATCTTTTCTTTCAATCCGGGAATCAGGGAAGGCGATACGGAGAGTTCGTCGACGCCCATTTTCAAAAATTCGCCGGTCAGGTTGAGGTCTCCCGCCAGTTCTCCGCAGATGCAGACGCGGACTTTGTGCTTCCCGGCGTTTTCCGCAACGGTTCGGATCAGACGGAGCACAGCCGGATGATGAGGATCCGCAAATCTGTCCACGTCGCTGTTGACGCGGTCCACGCAGAGCGTATACTGCGTCAGGTCGTTTGTGCCGATGCTGAAGAAATCTACTTTTTCCGCCAGAAGGTCACTGATGAGGGCGGCGGCCGGGGTTTCGATCATTACGCCGATTTCCATCCCGGGGTCAAAGGCAAGGCCTTCCTTTGCCAACTGCGTTCTCACTTCTGCGCACATTTTGAGCGCTTCGTTCACTTCGTCCATATTGGCGATCATCGGGAACATCACCGCCGTTTTACCGAAGGCGGAGGCGCGATAGACGGCTCGCAGTTGTGTCAGAAACAGTCCGGGTCTTTCGAGACAGAGCCGGATGCCCCGCAGGCCGAGGGCAGGATTTTCCTCCTTTTTGAGATGGAAATAGTCAATGCGCTTGTCGGCGCCGATGTCCAGCGTTCTTATGACGACGCGTTTTTCGGCGAAAGCGGAAACGGTTGTTCTGTAAGCCTCAAAGAGTTCGTTTTCCGTCGGATAATCCCTGTTTTTCAAATACAGGAATTCGCTCCGGAAGAGTCCGACGCCATCGGCGTCGTATTGCAACGCAAGGTTTGTTTCCGACGGATCGGAGATGTTGGCGCAGACCTCTACGGAGCGACCGTCCACGGTCTTTACGCTTTTCCCTTTGAATCGCAGGAGGGTTTCCCGTCTGCGGATTTCCCGCCGCTTTTTTTCCGCCAGAATTCTTACGGTTTCGGCGTTCGGTTCTATAAAAAGACGTCCTTCCGCGGCGTCAAGGGCGACGGGCTTCCCGTCAACCTCTGCGTTCAGGCCTTTGACGCCGATTACCGCGGGGATTCCCAAGGTTCTTGCGAGGATCGCCGTGTGAGAAGCGGTCGATCCTCCGGAAGTAGCCAGCGCGAGAATTTTTGTCTTATCCAGTTGCGCGGTCTCGCCGGGTGACAAATCTTCCGCGCATAGGATTACGGGGAAATCCCCGAGATCAATTCTTTCGTCGGCGCCGGTCAGACAGTTGATCAGACGTTTGGATACATCGTATACATCCGCTGCCCGCTCCCGCATATAAGCATCTTCAAGGGCTGTCAGCACGCCGGCGAATTTTTTTGCCGCCCGGGACACCGCATATTCCGCGTTCTGTTTTTCTTCGGTAATCACGGACAGCGCGTAATCTGAAAAATCTTCATCCAAAAGCATCAATTCATGGGTTTCAAAGAGCACAGCCTGCGCTTCGCCGAATTCGTCCGCCGCTTTCTCACGCAAAACCCGCAACTGTTTGACGGCTGTTTCTCTTGCGTTCAGAAAGCGATCCGTTTCCGCAGCCGTATCCTCTATCGGGCGGGGGCCGACATCGCCCGCGGACGTTCTCACATAGCGGGCCTGTCCGGTCGCGATTCCTTCGAATACAGGTTTTCCAATCAATTCAATCATTTGAGGTTCTCCTCTGCGTCTCTGACAATATTCACAACATCTTCATCTTGACTTTTTTCCCGTTTCCTGTACAATATAAGATAAGAAAACGAACGGAGGCATCCCATGACGAAAAAAGTCTATCCACTCCAGAAAATGATGACGATATCTCTGTCTTTCTGGTTTGTATCAAGCACCATCATCTCGATTTTCCTTTACACGCTGACAGCCATGCTGGCCAGGAATACCAAATATGAAAAGCACATATTTCCCTATATTTGCGCATTCATTCTGATTCTGACGGCGCTTTTGACCCTGCGCTCCGTCTGCCAGAAAAATGTCCGGATCGAAGTGGCGAACAACAAAACCCTGTCCGTGTACTTTGACGACAAATTGAAAATATCGGCGCCCGTCACCGATATCCTATACATCCTGACGTTGAGCAGACAGTCGCCTAAGACGGACATTGTCAGAACGGAAATCCGCTTTCCGGGCAGGAAAATCAATTTGTACGACAATCAAAAATCCGACAACAAGAAAGTTTATGACGATTTCCTGATGTATCTGGAGAAAAAACAAAAATTCACCTACGGAAAAGTTCCCTTTACGCGGATGCTTTCCAAACACGCGGTCCAGTACGTAAGGATTCCGGACGAAAAGGCCCCGGAGGCTTAGATCTTCCGGGCGCCCAGTACGAGCGTCTTGTCGTCCTGGGTCGTTCCCGTCCAGGCGCCGGGATCCGTGAAAAATTTATACAGATCCTCCCGGGACAGTTTCTCTCCCCTGAGCTTTTGGAAATAGTCGGAAAGTCTGCCGGCAATGTTTCTACCGTCATAGGAGACGAGGCGTTCCGCCGCGCCGTCTGTCATCAGGGCGAGGCCCGTGACGTTCTTCATATCCCGAAGGCCGTATTGGACCTGTTCAAACCGGAGTTGCCCGTCTATGAAAACCGTTTCATTGGAATACTCTCCTTTATAGGATGTGCCGATTCGAAAAAGACGGTTTTTTTTCTCTTCCACGATTTCTCCGTCCCCCACTTTGAGCCAGAAGCCGAACTTGACGCCGCTTACAAACAGAAGGAGCGTCGTTTTAAAGTCGCCCGGAGCGCGCCGGAATTCGGCGGCCAGGTCCCGGAGCTGACCCGCGGCGTGGCGATGGACCATTTCCGCCAGGATATGCTCCGTAACGCAGGTCAGGTTTTGGTCCAGCAGAGCCCGCAACAGCGGTTCCAAAGAAGTGAGAAGCCGCACGGTCCCTTCGCTGAGCCTTCTTGCGCCCAGTTCGGAAAGCGCCGCGCTGCCTGCCCCGTCGCAGACGGCGAGGATCAGCCTGCTCTTGTTTCCGATGGCGTGGGCGTCCTGACAGGGAAGAGGGGTTGTTCCCCGTCTGTGAGCGAGTCCTACGACGGATTCTCCTGTGGCCTTCCAGGCCTCCTCCGCCGGGACCGGCGCCGGTTGTTCCCTTTTTCTGCCGGGTCCCGGGAGCAGACGGAGCAAACGCCCGATCCTTCCCGAAAGATCCCGGCACAGCTGTTCGTCGCTGTAATCTGCGGTTTTTACGTCGGGGTCGTCCTCCGGCTTTTCTTTTCTGCGGAGTTTCCGCTCCAGACGGCGGAGTTTGTCCGAAATTTTCAGCAGACCTCCGTGTAGAGGATTGTTTTTACTGTCCTTTTCATCCATGGCTTCTCCTCTGTTTTAATCGATATAGTTTTCCGGCTCTTCCGCTTCCACCGGGTTGATTTTCGGTTTTTTGTCCATTTTGACCAGTTTTTTCATCGGGTTGATATTTTTGTCGTATTTTCCGACCTGCATATCCGCCAGATAGACGCTGAGTTCCCGGAGCCAGGTCTCGGCGGGGACGCGCTTGTCGGGATCCAGTACCCCTTCGGTGAACGTTTTGTTGAAGAGTCTCTTGATTCGCGGGGGCATGTGGGTCCAGATATTTCGCCAGGGGCCTTTGGGAACGCCCTTGTTCCCTTTTTTGTATGGAAAATTTGCCGTGCGCAGATTCGTCACGGGGTCGTCCCCTCCGACGACGTCATAAGGATGCCGGCCCAACATCAGGCATTCGAAAAGGATAATGGCCAGGGAAAAGTTCTCACTTTTTTCCGTATGCACGACGTTCCGGAAATCTTTGTCGTGATGTTCCACCGGAGTCAGGTCCGGACTTCCGACGGGACAGGGGTAAAATTTGTCGTCAATCCGGAGCTGGTAGCTGTCGCAGTCGATCATGGCCACATTGTCGTTCAGGGGATCACACAGAAAATTGAGCATGTTGTAATCTCCGATGAAAATCCCTTTTTCGTGCAAAATCATAATATTTTGCACGAAGCGGATCATATAACGCAGCAACATGATCCGGTCCAGGTAGGGAAAATGTTTGCGGTAGGCCACGGCGTGAGCCAGGTAACGCATGGGAGCGCCGATTCCCCGGCGCATGGCGTAGCCGATCCAGTTTTTCTCCCGGTCATAGACGCTTAAAAGGGGCCAGCAGGCTGGGAACTTCTGAAAATTGTCCTTGATTTTGATCATGGCTTCTATTTTTTCCTGATAGGCTTGTCTGTGTTCCGCCAGTTTCTTTGGATGATAGATTTTCACGAGGATCTCCGGTTTACCCAATAGAAAATAGACGGTTCCTTCCCCTCCCGGCTTCGCGATGGGTTCGCCCAATTTCTTCGGGACGCCCCGCACGTCGAAAACTTCCGGAACCGCTTCGGGCTTTTTCGTTTTTTTGACGGGAGCCCGCTGATTCTTCTCAGAAAAATCCGGATTCAGCTGCGCCGCAATTTCCTGGGACAACGTGCGCCCCGAAAACGGTCGGATCTTCCGTTTTTTGTTTTTTGCCGACGTATTTCCAAACCCGTACGTCAGCAGGTCCCGCAAAAAGTTTGAACTCATAAAAATCCTTCTTTAGATGGAATCCCAGCCGTCTGTGGGCGGCAGGTTGATCTGAGCGGTGGTGGAGGCGGAACTGGAGACTCTTGCCATACTGGCCGACAACCATTGGAAAAATTCGCGGAATTTGAGCCCCGCCAATTTCTTGGCGGGACGGCTGGAAAACATGGACAGAACATCCAAATTGGCGGAGCTGACGCCGATGGGAAGCGAGACGAGCTTGCGGTTCGCCGACATGTTTTTGGCTCTCCCCGCGGCCTCTTCCCAGCTGTCATTGGGTTCCCCGTCGCTGATCAGGACGAGCCAGGGCTGGTAATAAGGGACGCCGCTCTGCTTGTACTCATTTTTTCTTTTTTCCAGCATATTGAGGGCCGTGTCCACGCCTTCTCCCAGCGGCGTATCGCCGGCTGCCTCAAAATAATGCACCGCTTCGATCAAATGGACCGGCGTCAGGGGCATCTCCACACGGACGCCGCCGCCTGCCGTAATGAGCCCGATTTCCACCGAATATTGAGCCAGGTCGTCTTCCCGTACCTCTTCAATAAAATTCATGAGTCCGTTGTTCAGTTCCTGTATCGGGTCCCCCGACATGGATCCCGACGTATCCAGTACGAGAATACAAGCGCAACGGGGCGTGGGATTCACAATCAAATCGTCTTTCCTCTTCTGTTCCAGTTCTTCCATTCTTTCCTCCTGTTTCCAAATATATTTCAATCATACGATCATGCGTATTATACACGAGAACCTGTACAAAAGTTTGTACTTTCCTTTGGAATATTTCCATAGATTTCCAAATCGTTCAGTTATATTATAATGCAATTCCGAAAGTTTTGTCAAAAAATCTTTCGCCCGGGCGCGGAGTTTTTTCAGACGCGGATTTTTTATACAAAAATCCCGGCTTTCGGCCGGGGTTTCTTTTTGATTGGTGCCTGAGAAGAGACTCGAACTCTTATGCCGCAATCGGCACTAGTACCTGAAACTAGCGTGTATACCATTTCACCACTCAGGCTGGATTTATTTCGTCTCGCATGTACTTTATTCAACTGGTGCCGCTCGTCGGACTCGAACCAACCACCTACTGATTACAAATCAGTTGCTCTACCGCATGAGCTAGAACGGCTTTTGGCGGGAGTGACGAGGCTCGAACTCGCGACCTCTTGCGTGACAGGCAAGCGCTCTCACCAAACTGAGCTACACCCCCAATGTTTTATGATGGATCAACCGGTAAATATCTGGAGTGGTGGTCGCTATAGGACTCGAACCTATGACCCTCTGCTTGTAAGGCAGACGCTCTCCCAACTGAGCTAAGCGACCACTTTTGGTGCGTCATACAGGATTCGAACCTGTGACCACCTGATTAAGAGTCAGATGCTCTACCAGCTGAGCTAATGACGCTTTGGAGCGGGAAACGGGACTCGGACCCGCGACATTTACCTTGGCAAGGTAACACTCTACCAACTGAGTTATTCCCGCAAGCATTTTTTATCTTACCACAAAATATTGAATTTTGCAACTGAAATTTTTATTTTTTTAAAAAATCTTCCCGCGTCGGGTAGAAAACATCCAAAACGACGGTCTTTTCAAGGGCGGTCATTCCGTGAATCGCGTTGGGCGTCACATAGTAGGAATCTCCCGCCGTCATGATGACGGCCTCTTTGCCTTCTTCATGATAACTGGCTTTTCCGCTGACCACATAGGTAATCTGTTCATGGGGATGGCTGTGGTCCGTACCGATAGCGCCCGCCTCGAACCGGACTTCGACGATCATGAGGGTTTCGCTGTGGCTCAGGATTTTTCTGCTGACGCCTTGGGCAATGTGGTCCGTCTGTGTTTTTTCATGGCTTGTATGCATGGTTTCCTCCCGGGACCCGGATCATGAAATTCCGGTGTCAATTGCTATCATACCACATTTTTCAATTTTTTTCAACCGGTTCTATGTTTTTTTGTTTCGCGATATTGTAAAATTGTAAAAAAGGCGGAAATATGTTATAATATTTGCCATAAGGAGGTATGACAGAATGGATATGAAGGAAATCAAAACGATTGCAAAGGAAAAAATGAACGGACTCTGCGCTCTTTGCAGAAATTGCGACGGCGTCTACTGCGCGGGACAGGTTCCCGGCATGGGAGGCGCGGGATCAGGCCTCTCCTTTCAACGAGCTTATCAAAAATTGCGGGACATTCCCCTCGTGATGCGCACAATTCACGACGTGACGGAACCCGTCCTCAAGACGGAGCTCTTCGGCCTCGAACTTTCCTTCCCCTGCCTGGGCGCGCCCATCACCGGAACGAAGATCAATATGGGCGGCGGCGTGACGGAGGAGGAATACTGCACCGACGTGATCACCGGCGCCGTTGCCGCCGGGACCGTCAGCATGGTCGGCGACACCGGGGATCCCGCCTGCTTTGAATTTGCGGTCAAGACGATCCGAGAAACGGGCGGCAAAGGCATTGCCATCATCAAACCCCGGTCCAACGAAGAGATCCTCAAGAGGATCCGGATCGCGGAACAGGCCGGAGCGGCGGCTGTAGGCATGGATATTGACGGGGCGGGACTGGTGACCATGAAGCTCTTCGGACAGCCCGTGGGGCCCAAATCCTTAGCGGAACTCAAGGCCCTCACGTCTTCCACGAAACTTCCCTTCATCGTCAAAGGAATCCTGAGCGCCGATGAGGCCAAACTCTGCGCCGAGGCGGGAGCGGCGGCCATCGTGGTTTCCAATCACGGCGGCCGGGTTTTGAACGGTACGCTGGCCCCCTGTGAAGCGCTTCCGGAGATTGCCGACGCCGTAGGGGACAAAATGACGGTTCTTGCCGATGGTTGCGTACGGGAAGGCGGCGATATTCTCAAATACCTGGCCCTCGGGGCAAAGGCCGTACTCGTAGGCAGACCCCTGATCTGGGGCTCTCTGGGCGGACGCAAGGAAGGCGTGCAGTTGATTTTTGAAACGCTGAAAAACCAATTGTCCCAGTCCATGATCCTGACCGGGACAGCGGATGTTTCCCGGGTGGATAAGAAAATCCTCCGCTTGTAACAAAGAAAACAGGGAAATCATGAAAAGGATGTACCGGAAATGTTTACAAACGCATCGTTGAAAAAATTGCTGTTTCCGTTGATCGTGGAACAGTTTTTGGCTTTGGGGGTCGGCCTTGCGGACATTATGATGGTGGCCTCGGCGGGGGAAGAGGCCGTTTCCGGCGTATCTCTCGTGGATACGCTGGTGATTTTGATCATGGGGGTTTTCACGGCCATGGCCACAGGCGGCGCCGTGGTTGCTTCCCAGTATCTGGGATTCGGCGACAGAAAAAAAGCAAGAGTCGGAGCCAACCAGCTCGTACTGGTTTGTTTTGCGTTCTCGATTTTTTTCGCCCTGGTTTCCTTCGGTCTGAACGGCCCCATCCTGCGTTTGATCTATGGAGACCTCCATCCGACAGTCGCCGCCAACGCACGGATCTATTTTTATATCATAGCCGCTTCGTTTCCCTTTTTGGGGGGATACAACGCCGGAGCGGCCATATTCAGGGCTCAGGGAAATTCGAAAATCACGATGGTCATTTCTTTTATCATGAATCTGATCAATATCGCGGGAAATTATACGCTGATCTTCATTATTCCCATGGGCGTGGCGGGAGCGGCTGTTTCTTCCCTTGTTTCCCGGGCCATCGCCTGTGTCGTTACGCTGTGGCTCGCCCGGAATCCGGCGCTCAAGATCAGCATCCACCGGAAATTCAAGCTGGGTTTTGACTGGTCCATGATCCGGAAAATCCTCTACATCGGCGTTCCCACCGGATTGGAAAACAGCATTTTCCAATTGGGCAAAGTCATCGTCGCAAGGCTCATTACGTCTTTCGGCGTTTCCGCCATCGCGGCCAACGGCATCTCCAGCCCCATCTCGGCCGTGGAGGTCATTCCGGGAATGGCCATCGGCGTCGGCCTGATCACCGTCGTCGGTCAGTGCATCGGGGCGAAAAAATATAACGAAGCCCGCTTTTTCACGTTCAAGCTCATGAAAATATGCATCGTCGTCGAGACCTGTCTCAATCTGCTTCTGATTCTTTTCATGAAGCGGATCCTGGCCCTGTGCAACCTGACCGATGAAACGCTGCGCACCGCCTATATTCTGACGACGATGCACAGCGTGTTCTCCATGTTCCTGTGGCCCCTGTCCTTCTGTCTTCCCAACGCGCTCCGGGCTTCCAATGACGCCACATTTACCATGAAAATCTCCATCCTTTCGATGTTTTTGTTCCGGGTGGCGGGGAGTTTTGTACTGGGGCGGTACTTCGGGCTTGGCGTCGTGGGCGTATGGATTTCCATGATGATTGATTGGGCGTTCCGCAGTTCATTCTTTATTCATCGCTTTTTCAAGCGGAAACTGGTGCCCAGGGTCAGTCTGGTGGAGTGAGCGCCTTCGGATCTTCCAAAGCTCAACGAACATCCAATAAATTGACAGGAGCGGCAAACAGCCGCTCCCTTTGGATATCTATCCCATAAAGAATCTATATGGAAAGAATCTATCGTTTTACAATTTTCTTTTGGTTCTATTATATTATCACATTTTTGAAATTTGTCAATAGTTTTCATAAAAAAAGTGAAGCCTATTTTTAAAAACAAAAAAACAATTTCCCGCAGCCGAGGGAATATCATAACGAGGCGAAAAAAATCCCGGAAGGCGCGCCTTCCGGGATACTGCTGCATAAACCTTATCTTTTGCTGAACTGGGGGCTTCTGCGGGATTTTTTCTTCCCGTACTTTTTGCGCTCCACCATACGGGAATCTCTTGTGAGAAAACCCGCTTCCCGGAGCGCGGCCCGGAGCGTTTCATCCGTAGTTACCAGGGCTCTCGCGATCCCGTGGCGGATTGCGCCCGCCTGTCCGGAATCTCCGCCGCCGTTTACTTTGACAAGCACTTTGAATTTATTCAAAGTTTCCGTCAAAATCAGCGGCTGCTCAATAATTCTGTGCAGGATTTCCCTGCCGCCGAAGTATTCGCCCATCTGTTTTCCGTTTATTTCAACGCCGGCCCCGCCGGGTACTAATCTGACTCTCGCGACGGAAGTCTTTCTTCTTCCTGTTCCTCTAAATTGGTTTAATTCTGCCACTGTCCGATCCCTCCTTAAAATTCAACCGTTTTCGGGCTCTGCGCCTGATGGTCATGTGTATCCCCTGTGAACACTCTCAATCTTGTCAATTGTGCTCTGCCCAGTTTATTTTTCGGAAGCATTCTGCTGACAGCCAGCAGGAGCAGCTCCTCGGGTCTCTTGTTCAGAATTTCGCACAGCGCCCGTTTCCGGATGCCGCCGGGATATCCCGAGTGATTGTAATAGACCTTGTCGGTCAGTTTTTTACCGCTGACGGCAATCTTCGCGGCGTTGGTGACGACTACGTAATCCCCGTTGTCAATGTGGGGCGTAAACGACACTTTTTCTTTGCCCATGAGCTTCTTGGCGATTTCCACGGCCAGTCTGCCCAGAATTTTGCCCTCGGCGTCGTAATGCAGCCATTCTCTGACTACATCCTCTTTGCGTTGCATGAACGTATATTTTTTCACTGTTTATTCCTCCTGAATAAAGTAAAACAAAATTATACGTAACGGTCCTTTGTGGGAAAGGTAAAATAGATCCTTTATATTCTACAGGTTTTTATCGGTTCTGTCAACAATTTTCTTAAGATTTCAGTCATTTTTCAAATTCCGGTGGAAATTTTTCCCGAAATGCGATACAATATATTATATCTGGTAAGAGAGGAGGATTCGTCTTGAGTAACGGAAATTATATGGGAAAAGGCGGTTATGCGGGAAAAATCATTTTGCTTGTGGTTTCGGCCGCGGTATTTACGGCAGTGACCGTTGATTTATCCGGTATATTACCCGAAGGGATCTATGCGAAACTGACTGACAAATTGCCCTTTTTGAAAATGGAAAAGAAGGCTGAGGTCAAGCCCGCTGTCAATGTCGCCAAATCCGGGGCGAAAACGGAAGAGGAGACGACGGAGCCTGTGGCGAAGAATCCGAAAACGGCGGACCTGATCAAAAAAACCGAAGAGGAAATTGAACGGCCCGGGGCGGAAAATATTGCTTCGGGGGCCCGGAAAGACCGGCCTGCCCTTGCGATTATGGGCGGTGGAATCAATGCGGAAGCCGAAAAAATAAAGGCCGGAATCCGGGAGGAACTTGTTTCCGCTGAAAAAACCGCCGAAAATGCCCTTGACAAAATAGAGAAGGCCGAAAAAGTTGAAAAAGCGGAAATCGCCGGGAAAATAGAGAAAATAGAAAAAGTAGAAAAAGTAGAGAAAGTAGAAAACGGCGCGGTGACCATCGAAACGGAGATTATAGAAGGTCGCAGGCCCGCAGCCGACGGCGGCGCGGAATCCCGGGCTTCCGCCGGAGGACTTGCCGGAGAAGGACAGGCGGCGCCCGGGGCGGAGGTTGCCTCTACCGCGGGAAGCGGAAAGACAGCCGAGGAAAACGTGCTGGAGTCATTGACCGCCGCGGCGTCCAAAGCGACTGTCATTGCCCGCGCCCCTGACGTATATTATACGAAAAATCTAAACGTAAAAGTCTACGAAAATCCGGAAAACGTCAACAAAGTTGCGGATACGCTGGCGGCAGGAGTCCGGGTTATTTTGCTTGAACAAAAGGAAGTGGTCGTCGAGACCGAAAAACGTTCCACCGACAAGGACGGAAAGCTTGTGACGGAAAAAATCAAAAACAGTTCCAACTGGGAAAAGATCACTTACCGGAAAAACAACAAGGAAAACACGGGCTGGATCCGGGAAAAAAATCTGACGGAAGACTTGCATGACGCCTATCCCGAAAGCTGGAAGGATCTGGATTTTTACCCCGTCGAAAAGAAGAACTATCCGGATAATCCCAGAACAGCGGTCAAGGGCATCTACGTGAGCTCTTCGTCGGCGGGACTGGAATCCCGGATGGAAAAGCTCATCGCTCTTACGAAGCGCAGCGATATCAACGCCTTTGTCATTGACGTCAAAGACGATTCCGGCCATCTGTTGTTCAAAATGGACGGCATGGAAAAATACAGCGAAAGCGCCAACAAATTCACCCAGATCCGGGATATGGCGGCTTTTATGCAAAAACTCAAAGACAACAATATCTATGCCATTGCGCGGATCGTCTCTTTCCGGGATCCTTCCTACGCCAAGACGAACCCCGACAAGGTGGTCGTAAGCAAGAGTAGCCAAAAACCTTATACCAACGATGACAAACTGCCCTGGATATCGCCCCACGACAGGAATATGTGGGAATACAATATCCGCGTGGCCAAAGAAGCCGCAAAGGCCGGATTTAACGAAATCCAGTTTGATTATGTCCGCTTCCCGGCGGCTGACGGCGGAAAACTGGACAATACCATTGATTACCGGAATACGCAAAAGGAATCGAAGCCCGTAGCGATCCAGAAATACCTGGAATACGCCCGGGCCGAACTGGAACCCCTCGGCATCTATATCAGCGCGGACGTCTTCGGGCAGATCGGAAGCCTTCCTGACGATATGCAGATCGGGCAGTTTTGGGAGGCCGTCAGCAATACGGCCGATTACATTTCGCCGATGATGTACCCCAGCCATTACAAAAAAGGCGTCTACGGGATCAACGTTCCGGACAAGGAGCCTTATAACGTGATCTACCGGGGAACGAGAGACGCCATCAACCGGAACGAGAACCTGGAATCCCCCGCGGGGATCAGGCCCTGGCTGCAGGCCTTTACGGCAAAATGGCTCAAGGAATACCTGAACTACGGTTATGAGGAAATAGAACAGCAGATCATGGCCCTGGCCGATCTGGGAATACAGGAATATATACTCTGGAATCCCTCCAATGTCTATACGATGGTGGAGAAAAATCCCCCCGCCGAGGAGCAAAGCGAAGCCGCCAAATCCGAAGTGAAACCCGCGGCGTCCACTCCCGCGGCCAAACCCGAAGCGAAGCCTGCGGCGCCCGCCCCTGCGGCCAAACCCGAAGCGAAGCCTGAGACGCCCGCCCCCGCGGCAAAGCCCGAAGCGAAACCCGCGACGCCTGCGCCTGAGGTAAAACCGGAAGCGAAGCCTGCGACGCCCGCCCCTGCGACAAAACCCGCAACAACTGCTCCTGCAGGACAGGGTACGAAGATAGAAATCCTGCCCCCGAAGCCCGCGGCGAAACCCGCGCCCAAGCCGGAAGCGAAACCAAAGCCCGCGGCGCAGCCGAAACCCGCGCCGAAGCCCGAGGAAAAACCGATCCAACCGGCCGGCGGCGGCAAACTCATTGACCGTTATAAAAAAGCGCTCAATCCGTAAAATGAAAACGAAAACGGAGTAAGATCTTGGATGGCATCGTAATTATCAATAAACCCGCGGGCATTACCTCATTTGACGTGATCTGGAAACTGCGGAGAATCCTGAAAGAAAAAAAGATCGGACATACCGGCACCTTAGACCCCTTGGCGGAAGGGGTCTTAGTTGTTTGTACCGGGAAGGCCACGCGGCTGGCGGGGGAAATCGAGGCCTACGACAAGGAATACACGGCCGGGTTCCGCCTGGGCGTCCGGACGGATACCTATGACGTCGAAGGTAAAATCCTGCGGGAAGTCAAGGACTTTACGACGACGGCGGAGCAAATCCGGGAGGTTTTGCCCGTTTTCACGGGGAGAATTCTTCAGAAGCCGCCCATGTTTTCCGCGCTCAAACAGGACGGGAGAAAGCTCTATGTCCTGGCCAGAAACGGCGTCGAAGTCGAGCGGGAAGCCCGGGAAGTCACGGTCTCGGAATTGGAGCTCCTTTCTTTTGACGGGCGGGCGGGACAGCTCCGGGCCTTCGTCTCGAAGGGCACGTATATCCGCAGCCTCATTCACGATATCGGGGAGCATCTCGGCGTCTCGGCCGTCATGACGTCTCTCGTCCGTACGCGAGCCGGAGATATTAATCTGTCCCGGGCCTATACCCTCGAAAAAATCCGGGAAATGACCGACCGGGGGGATTTTTCCTTTCTCGCGCCGGTGGACAAATTCTTTAAACGCCCCGAACACGGGTTGATCCGGGAAAAGGACTACGTCCTTTTCAAGAACGGAAATACGGTCGTGACCGAAAGGGCCGACGGCATCTACAGCGTTCTGTACGGAGGAAAATTCATCGGCTTCGGAAAAGTAGCGAACAACAGAATGAAAGGCTATCAATATTTTTAAGAGAGGAAAAAAATGAAAATCAAGAACATAGCGATCATCGCTCATGTGGATCACGGAAAGACAACGTTAGTGGACTGCCTTTTGAAACAGGGGGGCGCCTTCGGGGCCCATGAACTGGAAAAGGCTGTGGATTGCATCATGGATTCCAACGATATCGAAAGAGAAAGAGGAATCACGATTTTCTCCAAAAACGCCTCGGTCAAGTACAAAGATTACAAGATCAATATTGTGGATACGCCCGGTCATGCGGATTTCGGCGGAGAAGTGCAGCGGATCATGAAGATGGTAGACTCGGTGCTGCTGTTGGTAGACGCCTTCGAGGGCCCCATGCCCCAGACGAAATACGTGCTGAAAAAGGCTCTGGAGCAGGGTCACCGCCCCATTGTAGTCATCAACAAAGTCGACAAGCCCAATTCCAGGCCCGACGATGTACTCTACATGGTGTATGAACTGTTTATTGAGTTGAACGCCAATGAGGCGCAGCTGGATTTTCCGGTGCTCTACGCCTCGGGGAAAAACGGCTGGGCCCGGAACAGTCTCAGCGATACGAATAACGACGTGCTCCCCCTGTTTGAATGTATTCTCAGTCATGTGGACGACCCGGAAGGAAATCCGGAAAAGCCGCTGCAATTTTTGATTACAAATCTTGCCTACGACAATTATGTGGGACAGCTTGCCGTCGGGAGGATTCACAACGGCGTCATCCGGCGCAATCAGGAAATCGCCCTGATCAAGCGGGACGGAAGCGTCCGGAAGGAGAAAGTCTCCGTGCTCTATGGCTACGAGGGATTGAAAAAAACGGAGGTAGAGAGCGCGGGGGCGGGCGATATCGTCTGCGTGGCGGGAATCAACGACATTGATATCGGTGAAACCCTTGCGGATCCGGAACATCCCGAGGCTCTTCCCTTGATAGACATCGACGAACCGACGCTGGCCATGACCTTTCTGGTCAACGACTCGCCTTTCGCCGGAAAAGAGGGCAAATTTGTCACCTCCCGTCATATCTGGGACAGACTTCAAAAAGAGTCCCAGAATAACGTCAGCATGCGCATAGAGCAGAGCGACACAACCGACGCCTTTGTAGTCAAGGGCAGGGGAGAGTTGCAGTTATCCATTTTGCTGGAAAATATGCGCCGGGAAGGCTACGAGGTCCAGGTGTCGAAACCCAGGGTTCTTTACAAAGAACGGAACGGGGAGAAACTGGAGCCCGTGGAAATGGTCCTGATCGATGTGGATAACGCCTATACGGGCGTTGTGATCGAAAAATTGGGAACCCGGAAGGGAGAATTGCTTTCGATGGCGCCGGGAACGGACGGCTATACAAGAATGGAATTTAAGGCCCCCTCCCGGGGGTTGATCGGATACCGGAACGAATTCCTGACCGACACCAAGGGGACAGGCATTCTGAACCAGTCTTTTTACGACTATGAACCTTACAAAGGGGACATACCCGCCCGGGGGCGCGGGGTCATGATCGCCCTCGAAGCGGGCGTAACGGTGCCCTACGCTTTGAATAACCTCCAGGAAAGGGGCGTCCTGTTTCTGGATCCCGGAGTTCCCGTCTACGCCGGAATGATCGTCGGGGAGCACAACCGGGAAAATGATCTCGTGGTCAACGTCTGCAAGACAAAGCGACTGACCAATATGCGGGCCGCGGGCAGCGACGACGCCGTAAGACTGTCTCCGCCCCGCCGTTTTTCCCTGGAACAGGCCCTGGACTATATTGCCGAGGACGAACTGGTGGAAGTGACGCCGGGAAATATCCGTTTCCGGAAAAAAATACTGGATGATAACGCCAGGAAACGAGCCAACGCCGCAATAAACAAAGAATAAGCCAAAACTTTAAAATTCAAATAGGAGGTATTTGCATGAAAGTCATCTTGTTAAACGGCAGCCCCAACGAGCACGGTTGTACGGACAGAGCCCTGCGTGAGGTCGTGGCGACTCTGGAGAAACACGGCGTCGAAAGCGAGACCATCTGGATCGGCAAAAAGCCCGTTCCCGGATGTATCGCCTGTTTTGCCTGTCAAAAGACGAAAAAATGTATTGTGGACGACGAGGTCAACGTAGTGGCGGAAAAACTCATGGCGGCCGACGCGCTTGTGATCGGGGCGCCGGTCTATTACGCCAGCGCCGCGGGGCAGATCATCTGCTTCCTGGACCGTCTGTTCTTCTCGGCGGGGTCAAAATTCACGGGAAAATTGGGCGCGTCCATCGCCAGTTGCCGGAGGGCCGGCGCCACGTGCACCTTTGACGAACTGAACAAATATTTCACGATCAAAAGCATGCCCATTGTGGCGTCCCAGTACTGGAATCAGGTCCACGGCTATACGGCGGCCGATGTGGAAAAAGATGAAGAAGGCCTGCAGACAATGCGGACGCTGGGAGAGAATATGGCCTGGCTTCTGAAATCCATTGAGGCAGGACGGAAAGCGGGCGTGGAAGCGCCCAAATACGAGAAGATCATCGCCACAAATTTCATTCGCTAGTATTCTTTCAAAAAAGTAAGGATACCGGCAAAAAAGGTTTTGTATTCTCCTGAAAAAATTGGTATAATATAACACAGACATTTTTACCGTACCGACAGGAGGAGACCATGTCCAAAAAGCTTTTTTGCCTGCTTTTCATTTTTGTATTTCTTCTCGGCGATTTTTCTCAGGGAAGCGGCATGCTGTCTGCGGAAGACAGGGAAATCAATGACCTCAAGACCCAGATCAAGGCGCTGGAGACAAAGTTGAAGTTATTGGAGGAAGCGAAACAAAACAAGGTCAAATCCGACAGGGCAAAACCGACCGGAGCAAGCGTCTCCGGCGGAAAAGGCAAAGACAGGAAAGCGCTCAAAGTGGGCCTCGCCCTCTCGGGCGGAGGGGCCAAAGGCCTCGTCCATGTGGGCGTCCTCAAAGAACTGGAACGGAACAACATCCGGATAGATTATATCACCGGTACAAGCGTCGGGGCCATTATCGCGGCGTTGTACTCGGCGGGCTACACGCCCGATCAAATTGAGGAATATCTCAGGGAGACCGACTGGAGCAATCTGGCTTCTCTCAGCAGCGGCGTCCAGGTCCCCCTCGAACGAAAATTCAACAAATTTGACTACATGGTGGCGCTGCGTTACGACAAAAGCTTCAAATTTTCCATGCCCAAAGCTTTTGTGGACAACGAATACGTCTATTTTCGAATGAAAAACGCCTTCGCCAAGGCCAAGAATAACGGAAGCTTCCGGAACGCCAGAATTCCTCTGGGCGTGGTGGCGACGGATCTCAATACGGGAAAACCGGTTCTTTTCCGGAACGGGGACATGGCCAAGGCCGTAGCGGCCAGCTCCGCCGTGCCCACGATTTTTGAACCCGTCAAAATAGGGGAACATCTGTATGTGGACGGCATGATGTCCCAGAACATACCGGTCCAGGCCGCCCTTGAAATGGGAGCGGACGTCGTCATTGCCTCCAATGTGGGCAATGTATTGAAAGATAACGCCGACTACAATATCGTGGGAATCATCAACCAGTTGATGGCGATCCCGGCGGCGGATTCCATGGAAGAGCAGAAGAAACTGGCGACGGTTTTGATTTCTCCGGATATGGACGCCTACTCCGCAGTGGACACCGACAAGAGCCGGGAGTTTGTGGAAATCGGAGAAAAAGCCGCAAGAGAAAAACTACCCCAATTGAAAAATTTTCCGAGAAAAACGGCGGATCCCGCGCCCGAGCGAAAGCCTGATCTCGTCTATATAGAGAATATCATATTCGGCGGCGCGTTGCCGCCCCGGAAACTCGCCATCCTGCGCGCCATGCTGGAGCCTTTGCGGGGAAAGACATTTACCCACGAAGCCCTGCAGGAAAAGATCATGCAGATCTACGGACAGGATTTCGTCGATGAGATCTATTACCGGATTGAGCGGGACATTCTGTATGTGGATATTTCCGTGAATCCCTCCAATCTTCTGGGACTCGGGGTCAACTACCGCAGCGGGTACGGAACGACGCTCAATGTGGGAACGGAATTTTCCAATATAGGAAAAATTGGAAATTCGATGTTTGTCAACCTGCAATTGGGCGACTACATGGGCTTTGACATCAAGAATTTCTTTTATTACGGATCTTCCAATAAAATAGGGCTTTTCGCCAATTTGAGTTTTCAGGAAACTCCCTTTTATTTGTATGGAGAGAGAAAAAAACTGGCGGAATACATCAATAATACCGCCAAGCTGGAAATCGGCGTCGCGGTCCGCTTCCGCAACAAGCTGTTCCTGACTTACGGAATCGACAGCCGCTATACGAAGTTGGAGCAGAAGATTGATGCGAATCTTGCCACGGCAAAGCAGGCGGAATACAGTAAAAATATCAACAATACATTTTTGCGGATCACGTGGGACAAGCTGAATTCTCTGCGCCATCCCACGGCCGGATACAAGATTGACCTGAATCATATGTGGGGCGGCAGTTTCGGCAAAAGAAGCGTCAATTACTACAGAATGTACTATCAGCTGGAAGGTTATGTGCCCTTTGACGAGAAGACGACGCTCCAATACGGTATTATCGGCGGACTGACCACAGGGAAGAATATTTACCTCGACCAGTATTTCAAATTCGGCGGAATTTCGGATAATCCTGAAAACGGAGAGTTTTCTTTCGCCGGATACAGAGCGCAGCAAATGCTGGTCAAGCAGTTCCTGACGGCCCGGGTGGGCATTGAGCGGGAATTTCTGAAGAACCTCTATCTGGGGGTCAATATCCATTTCGGAACCTTTGAGGAACTGAACAGTCCCACGGGGAAATTCAGCAAGAGCGACATGTGGAAAAACCCCGTGCAGGGGGTAGGGCTCAGCGTGCTCTATGAGACGCTTTTGGGTCCCGTAAAATTCTCTCTGTCTTCCGACGAGCGATTTGACCGATTTTTGACGGAAGTCAGCGTAGGCTACCGGTTTTAGAGAAGTGGCGGCAATATTTGTAAAGGAAGCGGAATGAACGATCGGATCTACACGGTCTCGGAACTGACGGGGCGCGTAAAGCGCTATTTGGACGACAATGAGGACCTGCACAATTTCTTCGTGGAAGGGGAATTGTCCAACGTCGTCTATTACAAAAGCGGACACCTGTATTTCAATATCAAAGACGAAAAAGCCCAGATCAAGTGCGCGGCTTTTCAATACAAGCTCAAACGGATTCCCGAAGACCTCAAAGAGGGCGATGCGGTCAAGCTTTTCGCCGATGTGGGCTTCTATGAAAACCGGGGGGAATTTCAGATTCTCGTCCGGCATATTGAGAAAAAAAATGTCCTCGGGGACCTGTTTGCGAAACTGGAGCAACTGAAGAAGGATATGGCGGCCCGGGGCTTTTTCAACGCGGAGCATAAAAAATCCCTGCCGAAATACCCGCGGGCGGTGGGGGTTGTGACGGCCATTACGGGAGCGGCCGTCCGGGATATCATCAAGACGATCCGGAAAAGGGATCCCCGCATCGATATCTATATCTATCCGGCCAAAGTGCAGGGACAGGGGGCCGCGGCGGAAATTGCCGCGGGGATCCGGAAACTGGACGGGATCCCGGAGATTGACCTCATCATCGCGGGGCGCGGCGGAGGAAGCATCGAGGACCTCTGGGCCTTCAACGAGCGGGAAACGGCGCTGGCCTTTTTCAATTGCCAAAAACCGATTATTTCCGCGGTGGGCCATGAGACGGATTTCCTGCTGACGGATTTGACGGCCGATGTGCGGGCGGCGACGCCGACCCAGGCCGTGGAGATCTGTATTCCCGAAAGGGAGAAAATCCGCTTCGAAATTGTAAGTAAATGGCGGTATTTGCGCAGTATCTGCCGGAAATATTTCGATTATCTGCGCAATGAGTTGGAAAACCGCCAAAACAGTTACCGGCTGAAGAATTTCGGAAAATCTCTGGAGCAACTCAACAGAAAATTGGTGGATAAAGAGGCGGAAATCGCAAGGATACTCGGAGCGACCCTCAAGGAAAGAGAAAACGGACTGATCTTGAGAAAAAACAAGCTGGCAGGCTTGAATCCCCTCAATATTTTGGAGCGGGGCTACAGTCTCGTGACAAGCGGGGGGAAACTCGTCCGCAAGGCGGAAGATGTCCGCCCCGGGGACGGCATTGTGGTAAGGACCGCTCGGGACAGCTTTACGGCCACGGTGGACGCCGGCGACCCGGAGAAGATAAGATCATAATAAAAAGAATAAGACAAAAATAAAAAGACGGAGGTTTCAAACAAATGGCTTACATCATCACATCGGAGGAATCAAAGGAACTGGTCGCGGAAGTCAAGAAGTTCTGCGAAAAAGAAGTCAAAGAACAATGCAAAGAATTCGACAAAAGCGGCGAATGGCCGAAAGAAATCTATGAAAAAGCCATTGCCATGCAACTGCAAATGCTGGAAGTCCCTGAACAATACGGAGGCTTGGGTCTCGACAAAATCACCATGGCCGCCATCATGGAGCAAATGGCCATCGCGGACGCGGGTTTCGCCATCACCCTTTCGGGAAACGGCCTCGCGTTAAAACCCGTAATCATCGGGGGATCGGAAGAACAGAAAAAACGCGCCTGTGAAATTATTGTAAACGGCGGTTTCGGCGCCTTCGGCCTCACGGAGCCCAATGCCGGATCCGACGCCGGCGCGGGCAGGACCGTAGCGGTCAAAGACGGAGATTCCTGGGTGTTGAACGGAAGAAAATGTTTTATCACAAACGCCGGCGTGGCTTCCTTTTACTGCGTGACGGCCATGACGGACAAAACCCAGGGCGTCAACGGCATCTCCATGTTTTTCGTGGAAGCGGGGACCAAGGGGCTGAGTACGGGTCATCATGAGGATAAAATGGGAATCCGCACGTCCAATACCTGCGATGTGGTTCTGGAAGACTGCCGGGTTCCGGCTTCGGCCATGATCGGCGCCGAAGGGAAAGGCTTTGACATCGCCATGAAGACCCTGGATCAGGCAAGGGCCTGGATGGGCTGCGTCGCCACGGGAATCGCCCAGCGGGCAGTCAACGAAGCCATTGCCTACGCCAAAAAGCGCGTACAGTTCGGGAAACCCATCATCAAGAATCAGGCGATCCAGTTTAAACTGGCCGACATGGAAATCAAAACGGAAACGGCCCGCCAGATGACCGCTCACGCGCTGACCCTCTTCGATTTGGGGCTGCCCTTTGCCAAAGAAGCGGCCATCGCCAAGTGCTATGCCTCGGATATCGCCATGCAGGTGGCATCGGAAGCGATCCAGATATTCGGCGGCTACGGCTATTCGAAAGAATATCCGGTGGAAAAGCTGCTGCGGGACGCGAAAATCTTCCAGATTTTCGAAGGCACAAACGAAGTCCAGAGAATCGTGATCGCGTTTAATATGCGCAGACAGCGGAGATAAGGAAATAACAGGAAAGTCGAGCCGCCGTAGAGACGCAACGCCTTGCGTCTCCATGGCGGTATTTTATTACGCTGGGGCAGGGCGCGCCGTACCCGTTGAAGAATAGGATCATGAAGCAACAAAACCTGTTTTGACAAAAGGAGAGAAAAACAAAAATGAAAGAAAAAATGTACGCGTTAGCGGACAAATACTACGACGACATCGTCGGGACAGCACAGGAAATGCTGCGTATCAAGAGCACCTCGGGGGAAGAGGGAGAATTGGCGCGCTACACGGCGGATACAATGAAAGAATTGGGCTATGACGAAGTGAAAATCGACGCCGCCGGAAACGTGCTGGGTTGCGTGCGGGGGACGGGCGGCGGCAAATCCCTCATGCTCAATTGCCACCTGGACACCGTGGAAGAAGGGGACGAAGCCCTGTGGAAATACGGCCCCCGGAGCGGGGCCCTTGCTGAAGGAAAACTCTGGGGACGGGGCGCTTCCGATACGAAAGGCCCTTTCGCGATCCAGGTCTGGGTTCCGGCCATTCTCAAGAAGGAAGGCCTTCTCCCCAAAGGGGACCTCTGGGTGACCGGCGTCGTCCATGAAGAGACAAGCGGCCTCGGGGCCACCGCCATGGTCAAAGACGGCTTTCACACGGATTTTGCCATCTCCGGCGAGGCCACGGAAAACGA
>JAISST010000031.1 GCA_031272945.1 Fusobacteriaceae bacterium | reverse complement strand
GGGGGTGTGGGTGGGGGGGGCGGCCCCGGCGGGGCCCCCCGCCTCAAAAAATATATTTGGGCGGTTGGGGGGCCGCAGGCCCACGAACGGCCAGAATGTAGTACATGACTTACGACCTTTATAATGCAAGACTGTTTAGAAGCGATACATAAATAGTTTATGAAAAAGTTTAAAAAAATGCGAAAATCATACGGGAGCCAACCATGACAAAAAACATCTATGAATTGCGCAACACAGAAAACATTATAACGCCCGCTCTTGTTTACTACAAGGACTTGATTCTGGAAAACACAAAGAAAGCCATTGCGATCGCGAAATCCCCCGATAACCTCTGGCCCCATGTGAAATCCCATAAAATCCGGGAAATGATAGAAATGCAGCTCGCGTTGGGGATCACGCGGTTCAAATGCGCCACGATCGCGGAAGGGGAAATGCTCGGGGAAGCGCGTGCGCCCAAAGTAATCCTCGCCTATCCTCTGGTCGGTCCCAATGTAGACCGCTTTCTGACGTTGATCCGGAGTTATCCGGAAACCGAGTATTTTGCCATCGGGGATGATTTGAACCAGTTGCGCCTGTTGGGAGAAAAGGCCGCCGCCGTCGGTCTAACGGTCAACGCGCTTGTGGATGTCAACGTCGGGATGAACCGGACGGGGACGCTTCCTGAGACTTGCGTGGATTTTTATGTGGTTGCTTCGAAACTCAAAGGCTTGAAACTTCGCGGCTTTCATTTTTATGACGGGCATTTGGGGATCACCGATGTGGGGGAACGCCAGAAAGAAGTGGATGCCGTCCATGAAAAATTGCGGATCATTCGGGATGAGTTGAAAGAAAAAGGGTATCCCGTCGAGATATTCGTCATGGGGGGAAGCCCGGAATTTCCCTGTCACGCGAAACACGAAAATGTCTGGTATTCGCCGGGAACCGTGTTCTTATTTGATTATGCCTACGAATCGAAATTTCCGGACCTGCCTTTTGTGCCGGCGGGAATCGTCCTCACCCGGGTCGTCAGTCATCCGAAACCCGGATATTTTACGCTGGATCTCGGACATAAAGGAATCGGGGCCGATCCGCCGGGCGTCCGGGGCAAAATCGTCGGTATTGACCATGCGGCGCATGTGAGCCAGAGTGAGGAACACTGGGTATTTCAGGTGGAAGAAGGATTCGAGGATGAAATTCCTCCTGTAGGAAGTCTGCAATATGTGATACCGACACACATTTGTCCGACATCGGCGTTGTATCCTTCCGTCCTTGTGGCTGAAAACGGGGAAATTACAGACGAATGGGTTGTGGCCGCGCGGAACAGAAAAATAACTGTTTGAAGGGCTTCAATTCCCTGTCAAAATGCGTTATAATATATGTGTAAAGAAAATTCTGAGGATAGGAGCGAATCAGAATATAGAGCATTCACTCGCTCTAAAGAGCGAAAAAACCGGAGAAAAAAATGGCCCTATTAAAAGTTGAATTGCAGGACGTAATAAAAAATTACAACCTGAGCGAAGAACAGGGATTTTTGTTCTGCCTGTTTGAAGCAGTCTCGAATTCCCTCTATTGTTGTCTGGAAAACCAAAAAATTGAGATAGAAATAAAGTTTTATCGCGAATATGCGCCCAATAACCTGATCGGAGAAGGCGACAACCTGATTCGTTCTTTCGAGATTACAGATAATGGCACAGGATTCACGGATGACAACTACGCAAAATTTACGGAAACGATGTATAAAACCAATCATGAAGGTGGAAAAGGGCTCAGGCGGATGGCTTTTCTGAAAGTATTTCAGGCAGTTGAAATTGAAAGCGTATTTTTGGAAAAAGGAAAAAACTTGTATCGTAATTTTATTTTCGGTTCGCAAGAAATTACGAACAATAGGCGTCCTGCCGAAAAAGACAGCAAAAGAAGAACGACGCTCACATTTCGTAACATAGACGCGGAGTACCAAAAATATGCAAAAAAAGATATAACCGAGTATAGCGGGGAAATTCTGAGACATTTTTATATTTTTCTATATTATCTCATAGAGAATAATAAAAAATTTTGTATTAGATTGGTAGATGATCATGGAACGGGAGAAGGAATAATTGATAATGCCAAGTTATCGAAAGACATTGTGCAAAAGGAGAAATTTTCGCTTGAAAATGACAACGCGTTGTCGGGGATGAACAAGGCGGAATTTGAAATTGTGCATATAAAAACAACAAATTTGAAGGAAAACGGAGCGTCCTATGTTGTGGACGAACGTTCGGCCGGAAAACTTGGAATTGATTTACCGCCATACATTTTGGAGGATTCTGTCGGCAGGCAATATTATTATCATTTATATTTGAAATCCGACTATTTTAAGCAATTCTTGAATGAATCCAGAACGGAGCTCAAACTTCCTACAGAAAAGAAAAATTTGGGATTCAGTATTACGGAAGAGCTCATAGTCAAAAGCGTGGAAGAAAAAATCAAACGGTTTTTAAGCTACGAGATTGCGATTTTGGATGAAAAAAAAGAGCAAAAAGTAATAGAAACTCTGATGAATCCTGAGAATAACAGAATCATCAGTAACAATTCCTACCTCTATTTAATTTCAGACAGGAATACAAAAGACGCTTTTCTGAAAGAACTCAAATATAATGAAATAACCCCGCAAAAAATACTGAATAAAATCAAATCTTTTCATGAAGAATTGCAAAACGAGACAGTGAACAAGATCAATAAAACCATTTCGGAATTGCGCAAGGTTAAAGCAGAGACTGATATTGACCGCTTGGAAGGCGAACTAAAGGAATTGATGTCAAGAGTCAATATAGAAAATGTAGTAAATCTTTCCAGTTATATCATGTACAGAAAATATATATTAAATCTTTTTAATGAAGGCCTGGAATTCTGTAAAAAAAGCAAATCACATCACGAAGCTTTTTTTCATGATCTATTTTTACCCAGGAAAACCACAAATAGCATTGACTCCAACCTTTGGTTACTGGATGATATGTATCTTTATTTTGAAGGGACAAGCGAAATTTCCCTTGATAAAATTGAGATCAACGGAGAAAGAATTATCCGGGAATTGAGTGATGAGGAAGAGATTCGTCTCAGAGAATTCAATCAAGACAGATTGCGAAAGAGAATTGACTTGTTGTTCTTTCCGGAAGAAAAGAAGTGTATTATCATTGAATTGAAAGATCCAAAAGCAAAAGTCGACGAAAATGTGTTGCAAATGGACAGATACGCTCAACTGATTGCAAATTTTGTAAAACCGGAATATGGAATAGAGCAGTTTTACACATATTTAATCACAGATAATTTCAATAAATATGACAAACCGGGTAATGGATATCGGAAAATTTACGGAATGGATGGATTTGTGAGAAGTTCTGCGGAAGTGAAAAGCTTTGAGGACGATCATCCCATAGCCGATCAGTATTCTGAAGTGATCAGATATACGGATATTTATGGAAGGGCTCGGAAAAGAAATGAAGTCTTTTTCACCAAATTGGGGGTAAGCGGGAAATGAGTTCAGCGGATCCAACGGCAAAAATCAGTGGAGGTCATTTTGAAAATCACGGACGTCTTGAAGGAAAAATTCGGCTATGACACGTTCCGGGAAGGGCAGGAACAACTCATATCCGCCATATTGTCCGGAAAGGACGCCGTCGGCATCATGCCTACGGGCGGAGGGAAATCCATCTGCTATCAGCTCCCCGCTCTGGCGCTTCCGGGCGTGACCATCGTAGTCTCTCCCCTGATCTCCCTGATGGCAGACCAGGTGGAAACCCTGATTGCTTCGGGAATCCCCGCCGCCTATCTCAACAGCAGCCTTGAAGCGGGCGCTTTCCGGGAGACGCTCCGGAAAGCGAAAGCGGGTTCTTACCGCCTGCTTTACGTGGCGCCGGAACGGCTGGACACGGACCGTTTCCGGGAACTGGCAGAACGATTGGACGTTTCCCTTGTGGCTGTGGACGAGGCCCACTGTATTTCCCAATGGGGGCAGAATTTTCGGCCTTCCTATCTCAAAATTACGGACTTTATCGCGCATATGCCCAAACGGCCGGTGGTTGCCGCATTTACCGCAACGGCCACTTTGCGCGTCCGGGAAGACATCGTGGCTGCGCTTGAGCTGCGGGCCCCCCTTGTGGCTGTATCGGGCTTTGACCGAAAAAATCTGTGGTTTGAAGTACGCAAACCGAAGAACAAACTGCGGGAATTGCTTTCGATTCTTGAAAAGAGAAGAGACGAAAGCGGAATCATCTATTGTTCCACCCGGAAAAACGTCGAAAAAGTCGAAGAGCAACTCCGGGCGAAGAGATATCCGGTCACGCGCTACCACGCGGGCCTTTCCGACGAGGAGCGCAAACGGAACCAGGAGGATTTCCTCTATGACAGAAAGCCGCTGATGGTTGCTACAAACGCCTTCGGCATGGGGATTGACAAGCCCGACGTCAATTATGTGATTCACTACAATATGCCCAAAAGCGTGGAAGCCTACTATCAGGAAGCCGGTCGGGCGGGACGTGACGGATCGGCCGCCGACTGCATTTTGTTATATAACGGACTGGACTGGCGGATGAATCAGTTTTTGATCCAACACAGCGCCGACGAGAATCCGGAGCTGGATCCGGAACAGCGGCGGGCCGTCATTGAAAAAGATATGGCGCTATTGAAGGATATGACCAATTACGCCTTTACGGAGACCTGTCTGCGGCATTTTATCCTTTCCTATTTCGGCGAAAAGCGCGACGGCTCTTGCGGCAACTGCGGCAATTGCCGACGGGATATGGAGGAAGTGGACGCGACGGAGCAGGCCCGGGCGGTTTTGAATTGCGTGCACCAGATCTGTACAAGAGCTTGGGCCTACGGAAAACGGATGGTCCGGGATGTCTTGACGGGATCGGATTCCGAAAAACTACGGAGCGCGGGTCTCGATCAAATACCGGCCTACGGACTGTTGAAAAGCTTTCCCCGGATGCGGCTCTCGGACATCATTGACCGCATGATCGCGGATGGTCTGCTGGCCCTTTCGGAGGACAAGTATCCCGTGGTGACGCTGGGTGAAGGCGCGAAAGAAGCGAAATCGCCGGATTTCCGGTATATTGTCAAAGTGCCCAAACGCTCGAAAGAAGAGGCGGAAGATGCCGCCGCGGGACACGGACGCGGGGAAAAAGGAAGAACGGGTCTCTCCCGGGAGGAGAATCCGCGTCCGGCGCTCTTTGAGCAATTGCGAAAACTGCGGAAGAAAATAGCCGAGACGGCGGGGGTCCCCGCTTATGTTGTATTTACCGACGCGGCGCTTCACAATATGTGCCGGGTCATGCCGAAAAATAAAAAAGAATTCCTCGGCGTTTCCGGAGTCGGAAAGGCGAAGCTTGCCCAATACGGAAACATTTTTCTCGAAGAAATCAAAAAATGGAAGACGTGAATATTTGCAAAGGAGTCGAAAATGACAAAAAGCCGAATTGACGCCGTGATTCAAAACCACGAAAAAAACTACAACTGCTGCCAGTCTATCGTCTGCGCGTATGCGGACCTTGCCGGCGTTCCCGCCAAAGATGCATTTCGCATGACGGAAGGCTTGGGATCGGGCGTCGGCGTGTATTCCATCTGCGGAGCCGTCAGCGCCATGGCTGTACTGGCAGGGCTTCTCAACAGCGACGGGAATCTCGATGCGCCCGCAACCAAGAAAAGTACCTATGAAATTGATCAGCGCTTAATTGAGCGGTTCCGTGTCAAAAACGGATCCATTGATTGTATGGACCTCAAGGGAGTCCGGGAGGGCTCCGTGCCCCTTCGCAGTTGCAAAGGCTGTATTGTGGACTGCGCCCGTCTTGTGGAGGAAAACCTGTTTACCGGGCGGTTTGAGGCTTATACCGGGGAAGAATATTCGTAAAATTCCGTTGAAAAAACGCCCGTACAAAAATAAATTGCGGATTGGCTTTTTTTCTTGTCAAAAATCGGGTATAATTATTATTATCGGAAAAAACATGCGGATCGAAGGAAATCAGCGGAGGGATCATGAGCCTGGAACACAGATTGCGATTGCTTACGGAAGGCGGGATGTTACGGCCCGAAAATCTCGGGCGCGTCAGAAAGGTCCTGGCATATTTCAGCGACGTCCATGGTATTTTGCTGACAGAGGAAAACGCGGCGGCCTTTGTCACCCATCTCTGCTGCGCGCTGGAAAGGACGGCCAAAGGAGAGCCCGTCGAGGAACTGGATCCTGAAATCTATGAGGAGACCAGGGCGGAGCCGACATTCGAAAAAGCCCTTGCCGTCAGCCGGGATTTGCTTGCCATGAATCCCGAGTTACCCGAGGCCGAATTAAAATATATTACAATGTATGTGGGCGTACTGCTGACTTCTTTGTCATAAACGAAGGAGCAAAGAAGCGGCATTTTATAAAAGGCAGATCAGGAGGAGGGGATTCATTTTGAAAATCGTAGTCGGCGGTCAGATTGACAAGCAGAAAATCGCTGATTTTATTGTCTCCGTCGGAGGAGAGCAGGTCAGCGTCACTGTTTCCGGCGATATTCAGGCCGCTATGGAAGTAAAAAGCGGAAATGCGGATTATTATATCGGCGCCTGTAATACAGGGGGCGGCGGCGCTCTTGCCATGGCAATCGCCATTTTGGGACTCAATCAATGCGCGACGCTCTCCATGCCTGGAAATGTCAAAAGTGAGGCGGAAATCGCGGGAGAAGTGGCGGCGGGCAAAAAAGCCTTCGGTTTTACGGCCCAGCATATGGATTTGATTCTGCCGGTTCTGATGAAACACCTTTTGTCAAAACAAAATTAAAATAGGAGGAATGAAATGGAAGCCTTGAAGTTTTTAATCATCGGCGCTTTGGGCGCTCTGGCTGCAATGTTGGCAAACAGGGGAGTAGCAGTATTTAATGACGGATTCCGGCCGATTGTGCCCGAGTATTACGAAGGCAGAATGGACCGCAAGGCGCTGGCGGCCACAAGTTTCGCCATCAGTTTCGGCCTTGTGATCGGCTTTGGCCTGCCTACGTCCATCGCCGCGTCCATCATCCTGATTCATTGTATTTTGTTGGCGACGGATATCATCGGCGTCAGCTGTGCCGACAGCAAAACGGGTCTTGTGGCCTCTGGCGTCATCGGCGCCGTGTTTGGCGTGGGCTTGCTCTTCGGCCTGCAATTTATCATTGACATCTTCGCGAAACTGCCCATTAATTTCCTGGGACCCCTGGGAACGGTATCGACGCCCATCACCGTGGCTTTCGCGGTATTTCCCGCCGTGACGGTGGGTTTGCAGTTCGGTTTTACCAAGGGCCTTATCACGGGAATCGTTTCCCTCATTGTGCGGCAATTGATTGAGATGTACGGGAAAATAGCGGTAGGCGGAATGACCATCGCCCTCAACAAAGACGGCATGGCTCTTTTGGCGGGCATGATCATCTTGATTGTCCTGGCGGTAGGCGACAAGGCCGACGCAGGTAAAGCCAACCAACAGCTGGCAAAGCTCTTTGAGGAAAAAGTAAACCGGATCCGGAAGAACTGGATCCTTTTGGCGATCATGGGCGGTTTGGTATCGGCCGCTACGAGTCTTGCCATAGTGGCCGGGGATCCCATCAGCCTCGGGCTTCTGGCCAAGGGACAGAACGCCGAAGCCGCCATGACAGCCCTTGCTCGGGCCATCGGCTTTGTGCCCCTGGTGGCGACGACCGCCATCGCGACGGGCGTATACGGCCCCGTGGGCATGACCTTTGTGTTTGTGATCGGTCTTGCGGTGGGAAATCCCATTCTGGCTTTCGTCTTGGGCGCGGCCTGTATGACGGCGGAAGTATTCCTGCTGAACGTGATTGCGGTGGCTCTGGACAAATTCCCCGGCGTACGCCGCTGCAGCGACAACATCCGGACCGCCATGGGTCGCGTAATGGAAATTGCCCTTCTTGTCGGCGGTATGATGGCGGCTCAGGCTATGGCCCCCGGTTTCGGTCTCTTTGTGGTCGTAGGTCTCTATTGCCTGAACAAGGCAAGCAAGAAGCCCATCGTGGACATGGCGGTAGGACCCGTGGGCGCCATTATCACAGGATTATTGATCAATATACTCGCCGTTTTGCAAATGTATCCCCTGCCTGCGGCGAAATAATTCCGGGCTGCGGGGAGGCGTCATATGATTTACGCCCATGAACATATCACGATAGATCTTGCGGGCGCCAAGGGGGATCCGGACTGCCGTCTCGATGACAGAGACGCCGCTTTGGAGGAATTTCGCGGTTTGGCCCGACGGGGCGTCGCCTGGATCGTTGATCAGACAAACCGCGGAATGGGCCGGAACATTCCCTACGCCAAGGAGTTGGCGCGAAAAGCGGGACTTCGGGTTCTTTTCGGCGCGGGCTGGTACAAAGAACCCTTCCTTCCGGATGAATGTTACGCGCTGGATCAGAATGAAATGCGGGAGCTCATGTTGCGCGAATTGCGGCAAGGAATCGAAAATACAAGCGTTTGCGCTTCCTTTATCGGGGAAATCGGCACAAGCGCCGATTGCATCCACCCTGTGGAGGAAAAAATATTCCGAGCGGCTGCACAAGCGCAACTGGAAAGCGGCTGTCCCCTTTGCACCCATACGACGCTGGGTAAACTCGGCATGGAGCAGTTGGCTCTTTTCAAGGAATATGGGATTGATTTCTCCCGGATTGTTTTGAGCCACATTGACCTGTCCGGAGATCTTGATTATATGCTGCGGCTTTTGGATACGGGGGTCAATATCGGTTTTGACACCATCGGAAAAGCGGATTACCAGTCCGACGACGACCGGGTCCTGTGGCTCACGGCGCTGTGTGACAGAGGCTACGCCGGGCAAATCGTGCTCAGCGTGGACATTACGAGAAAATCTTATTATCAATGCAAAGGCGGCCCCGGCTACGCGCATCTTCCGGATCATTTCCTCCCGAAATTGCGCGCGGCCGGTTGCCGTGCGGAAGATATAGAAAAAATGATGAACCGGAACCCCCGGAGAATTTACGGGATTCCGAACGATAATTGAATGAGGCGAAAAATAATGGAAACACATCCTTTACGTTCCTTGAGTCAGGCGGAGGCGGTCCGGCTGCAATTCAAAATTGTCGACGCCGTAACCAGGAATTTTGACGGATTGGAAGTTCTGAGTCTTGGAGATTTAGGCGTCAGGGCCGGGGGCAACAAACCGCTTTACACTGAAAAAGTCCAACGGGTCTTCGCGGATGTCTTTGACGCCGAAGCGGCGCTATTGGTACGAGGCGCCGGAACGGGGGCCATTCGTTGGGCCCTTTCCGCTGCGGCGCGCCCTGGAGATACGATTTTGATCCACGACGCGCCCCTTTATCCCACGACGGAAACCTCCATCCAAATGCTGGGTCTTTCGGTAATCACGGCGGATTTCAACGATTCCGGAGAAATCCGGAGAATCGCCGAGGAAAACAGGTCGTTGATCCGGGGAATTCTCTTGCAGCACACAAGACAAAGCCCTGAGGATTTCTATGATTTCCAGGAGACGACGGCTTTACTCAAGGAATGTCTTCCGGAGGCGGCGCTCATTACCGACGACAACTACGCCGCCTTGAAAGTCGAACGGATCGGTTGCCAGGCAGGCGCGGACATTTCGACATTTTCCTGTTTTAAGATTCTGGGGCCCGAAGGGGTCGGGGTTTTGCTCGGAAAAAAACAATGGATCGGGAAAATTCAGCGGTTGCAATACTCGGGCGGCAGTCAGGTACAGGGACACGAGGCCATGGAAGCCTTGCGGGGACTCATCTATGCCCCGGTTTCCTTCGCGATCCAGGCCCAAGTCACGGAAGAACTGGTCAGAAGATTGAACAACGGGGAAGTCAAAGGAGTCAAAGGCGCTTTCGTCGCCAACGCCCAGAGCAAGGTCGCCCTGGTGGAGTTTGAGGAAGATCTGGCGGAGCTTTTTCTGGCGCTTTCTCCAAAATACGGCGCGGCGGCCCACCCCGTAGGAAGCGAGAGCAAATATGAATTCGCGCCGATGATCTACCGGATCAGCGGCACATTCCGGCAAAAGGATCCGGCGCTTGGAAAACGCATGATCCGCGTAAATCCCATGCGCGCCGGAGCGGATACGATATTGCGGATTATCCGTTCCGTGCTGGAAGAAGTCTGCGGACGGTCGTAGAAGGAGGAATCATGTTTCTGAAGTCAGTTTTAAAGCGGAACCGCCCCTTGGCGGCTTTTGCCTTTCAGGCCCACGAAAAGGGTTTGTTGGCGCCCGATACCTATATTCTTGACCTTGATGCGATCCGCGAAAATGCCGGGATGATTCTAAGTACCGGAAATAAGCATGGAATTCATCTGTATTTTATGTTGAAACAGTTGGGGAGGAATCCCCTGATTGCCAAAATGCTGATGGAAATGGGCTACGAAGGAGCGGTCTGCGTGGATTTTCGCGAAGCCTTGCTCATGCTGCGCCACGGGATTCCTCTGGGAAACGTCGGGCATTTGGTACAGACGCCCCGTGGGCTTCTGCCGGAGATTCTCGCGGCAAGACCCAAGGTCATGACGGTCTATTCCTATGAAAAAGCGAAAGAAATCAGCGAGGTCGCCAAAGAGCAGGGCTTTCGTCAGGATGTGCTGCTCCGGGTTTTCGGGGACGACGACATTATTTATCCCGGTCAGCGCGGCGGTTTTCCCGTCGATCAGTTGGTTGTCGTCGCGGGACAACTCCGAAAGCTCAAGGGGATCAGGATAGCCGGCGTATGCAGCTTCCCCTGTTTTCTCTACAACGAGGAGGCCAATGCGGTATTGGCGACGCCCAATATGAAATCGGTCTTGCAGGGAGCCAAAATTCTGCAGGAGATGGGATTCACGGAGCTGCAACTCAACTGCCCCTCCGTTACCGGCGTAAGGACCATTCCGGCCATCGCGCGGTACGGCGGGACCCACGGAGAACCCGGTCACAGTCTCACAGGGACAACCCCTTATCACGCGGATCCGGAATGCGAAGGCGAGATTCCTGCCTTGGTGTATCTCAGCGAAATCAGCCATAACATGAAGAAAAAATCATTTATTTACGGCGGCGGATATTACAGAAGAGGGCATCTCGAAAACGCGCTGACGGGAACCTCGATAAATGAAGCCACGTTGTTGAAAGTAGCGCCCCCTCCCAATGAAAGTATTGATTATACGCTGGAATTGCGGGGAAAGGGTTCCCTTTCCGATCCGGTGGTCATGAGCTTCCGGACGCAGATCTTCGTGACCCGGAGCGAAGTCGCCGTTGTAAGCGGACTTTCCCGGGGAAATTCGCAGATCGAAGGGATCTGGTCGCCTTTAGGGGAAAGACTGCGATGAAAAGATTTGTCGTAATCGTACTGGACGGCTTCGGGGTCGGGGAAATGCCCGATGTGGACATTGTCCGACCGCAGGATAAAGGCGCCGACACCTGCCGCCATATTTTTGAAAAGTCGCCGGACTTGTATCTTCCGACGTTGGAACGATTGGGACTCGCCAATATTACGGGGCTGCCCTTGGGAAAAACGCAAAAGAAGTCAGCCGCCGTTTGCGGAAAGGCCATGCTGAAACATGACGGAGCGGACACGTTTTTCGGTCATCAGGAAATTATGGGGACAAACCCGCAAAGACCGTTTTCGGAACGTTTTCGGAATCATATGGACGAGGCGGAGGCGCTTTTGACGGAGAACGGCTACAAGATCAGGCGCTATGCGGCGGGGTCAGAGAGCCTCCTGATTGTGGACGAATGCGTGACGGTGGCCGACAACATGGAGTGCGATCCAGGACAGGCGATCAATATTACGGCTGCCATTGACGATATTGCCTTTGAGCGGGTGCTGGAGATCGGCAGGTTGATCCGTACGCTGAGTAAAGTACCGAGGGTCATTGCCTTCGGCGGGAGGGGCGTGCATCTGCCGGAGCTTCTTGCGGCCATAGAGACAAAGGATGGATACATAGGCGTCAACGCCCCCGCTTCCGGCGTTTACAACAGAGATTATCACTGCGTCCATCTGGGATATGGCGTCGATCCCGATGTACAGGTTCCGACCATATTGGGGAAAGCGGGTATTCCGGTTTTCTTACTGGGAAAAGCGGCCGACGTGGTTCGGAATGATTACGGGACGTCGGTCCCCGTGGTGGAAACTTCCGAGACGCTGGCAAAAACGCTGCAATTGATCCGGAAGCATCCGACGGGCTTTTTCTGCGCCAATGTGCAGGAAACGGACCTTTGCGGGCACCGGGAAAATATCGGGGAATACGTGCGGGTCCTGAAAGCGGCCGACGCTGGAATCGGCGCGATCCTGAAGGAGCTTACGGAAGGCGATATACTTGTGGTCATGGCCGACCATGGCAACGATCCGACAATCGGTCACCCCCACCACACGCGGGAGATGGTTCCGCTGATGGTCTATCGAAAAGGATTGGAAGGGATTGATCTCGGCGTAAGGGAGACCCTTTCCGACGTAGGCGCCACGGCGGCCGATTATTTCGGGCAGGATTTTCCCGAAAACGGGAGGAGTTTTTTATCGCTTTTGAAGTGAGTGGGCATTGCTGTCCCCTGCGAACGATTCAGACATTCGGGTTTGCATAAATAGATCATCGTTTGAAAGGAATACCCAAAAGAATAAGTATTGGAGGAGGCCAGCTTTTGGTACAATTTGTCTATCAAATAAAAAATGAGAACGGAATCCACGCGAGACCCGCCGGCGCCCTCGTCAAAGAGGCGAAAAGCATGACTTCGCAGATCGAAATTTCCGTCGGGGAAAAAAAGGCGGACATGAAAAAAATGTTCGCCCTGATGGCCCTGGGCGTCAGGCAGCATGATACGGCGACGGTGACGCTCACAGGGCCTGACGAGGAAGCAGAGGCGCTTTTGCTTGAAAAATACATGCGGGTGCATTTTTGAGTTTCTATAAGAATAAGCAGGTAAGCAGGCTGTCTGTCACAATTCGCAGTCTAAAACGGAGGATATATGAAAAAGATTTTAGCGTTCCTGGTTTTGTTAAGCATGATTGCCTGGGGTAAATTGGGCGTTTGGGCAAGCTATATGGGATACCCTGAAGGCGGAGAGGGCGATCCGTTTCCGGTTGCGGGGATAACTGTCTCGGAAGAACCCATGAGAAGATTCGAAGTCGGAAGAAATGATGAAGGTGGAGGCTATTGGCTGAGCTGCACATTCTGGGAAATGGATTTTGAAGGGATCGTCACGCTAAGATTCATTATAGATGGAAATACGCCTATCCATGTTAGAAGCGCCGAATTGCTCGGAGATATTTTTCCTTTAGCTGAGTACGAGGATCTGAATGGCTCGATGGTTAGCCAACGTTCTGCCATTCTTGACATCGTGGGACAATTGAAAAGGGGAAATCATCTCCAATTGATTGCTTTCGAAGTAAGCGGGAAACACGCTGTGGTAGATATTCCGCTTAAAGGATTTTCAGCTGCCATGGCGTCGGCGTTTGGAAAAGGTTGGGACAGCCTGTTGCCGTCAGTACAGGCGATGAAACAAGAGACCTCTCCTGCAACGCAATCTGTTTCATCCATGCCCGAAGGAGTCTGGGTCGGAGTTGATCAGGAAGATGAATGGGGAGATACTGTAAAAGGCGGCAGCGGCCAAATAATACTCGATAATGGGATGATCTTTGTTTCGAAAGATGAGAAAGGAGTTTTCTTTGCTATTTCTGTTGATCCGGAAGCGGGAATAGGAGGCCCTATCTCCATAAAATTCCGAATAGATGATGGAACTCCAATCGAATTTAAAACGGAGGCCGAAAGATTTGGAGAAATAAGGATGCATAGTGATGAAAACCCCGTTTTACTTCAAGTCTTTGAGCAAATGAAGAAAGGAATGCGGCTGCGGATATTGGCAAAAACCGATGATAATACCAGTATTCTTTTGGATGCGCCTTTGCGTGGATTTACAGAAATAATGGAAAATTCAGCAGATCCCAAAGTACGATTTTATGAAGTTATGAAAACCCAGGTCATTACACTGGATGATGTAGATAAATACGGTCTCAGTGGACTTGATGTCCTTCTGATATTAGGGTGGTTCTCTGAAAATGAAGATTCGCTGAACAGTGTACAGAAGAGGAATTACGATACGTTAAATGAGGTTGTTTGGCGACCTTAATCGGGAGATTGCTTTTCTTTAAACATAGCAAATCCATTTGCGGCGCGGCCCGCAAGGGCCGCGCCGCAATCTT
>JAISST010000117.1 GCA_031272945.1 Fusobacteriaceae bacterium | reverse complement strand
TATGAAAAAGACCTTCAAAGCCTTTTTCTTCCTGATTCCCATCTACATGATCGCCACAATGCTCTATACGTTTCTTGTTTTCCCCAACTGGACGATCTGATCCGAAAAAACTGTTGGAAAAAAATGAAAAATAGGGTATAATTGTGTCGTGCATCTATCAGAACGTAAGGAGGAAACGCAAAATGAATATTCAAAGAAAAAAAATGGGGATCATCGGCGCCGGACATGTGGGAAGCCATGTGGGCCTGGTGCTCAGCCTGCAGGGCGTATGCGACGAAATTGTCATGGTGGATATCGATAAAGAAAAGGCCTTTTCCCAGGCGCTGGATTGTATGGACGCCGCGCCCTTCTGCCCGAACCGCGTGACGATTACGTCCGGGGAAATGGAAGACCTCAAGGACGCCGACATGGTCGTAATCTCCGTCGGCTCCATCATCGCCGGAGACCGGCTCGCCGAGCGGGATATTTCCGTGGGGCTTGTGAAACAGGTCATTCCCGATCTGATGAAAACGGGCTTCAACGGCTTTATCCTTGTGATCACCAATCCCTGCGACATCATCACTTATGCCGTGTGGAAACTGTCGGGCCTGCCGTCCCACAAAGTCATCGGCACCGGCACCGGCCTTGACTCCAGCCGTCTGCGGCGGATCTTGAGCAAGCACAGCGGCGTGGACCCCCATTCCATAGACGCCTACATGATCGGAGAGCATGGAGATTCCCAATTCGCGGCCCTTTCCTGCGCCACCTTCGGCGGCAAGAAAATGACGGAGCTTATGGAAGAAAAACCGGAAGTTTTCGGAAAGTTGGACTTTGACGCCATCAGTCACGAGGCGGCCCAGGCGGGATGGGAAGTGTTCAAAGGCAAGAAGAGCACGGAATTCGGAATTGCCTGTACGCTGGCGCGGCTTGCCAACGCCATTTACCGGAACGAAAAGAAAATATTCCCCGTCAGCGCGCTCTTTAACGGCGAATACGGTTACAGCGGCGTATATGCCGGCGTTCCGGCGGTGGTGGGAAAAGACGGCGTCGAATATCTGATCGAACTGCCCCTGAGTGAGGACGAAAAGAAAAAGCTCGACTTTACCATGACGACCATCAAGAAGCATGTGGATTCGACGGGGTTATAGAGAGTTGAGAATTGAGAATTGAGAATGAAAAACTGAAGTTGGAAATTGAAAATCAAGATTTGAAAAAATGAAAAAATATCCGCGGTTTCTTCTGAAATCGCGGATATTTTTGTTATGCGTTCAATTTTTTATACCGTTCTTTGATCATGCCTTTCCGGTAGGCGTTCAGCAATTTTTTGAGATCGTTGACCTGCCGTTGCAGTTCCCTTCCGATATCCGTATCCCGGACCCGGGTGCGGTTTTTTACATCTTCCACGATCCGGGAGGAGGACAGGATGTCCTTTCCTTCGGAAATGGCCTTTTCCCGCGATTCGAAGGGTTCATGGGACACCAGTTTCAGGCCCCAGGAATTGGAAATCAGCGTATAGCCCGCGATGCCCGTTTCCTTCTGGTAAGCCTTGGAAAAGCCTCCGTCTATGATGAAAAGCTTTCCCGAAGCTTTTATGGGAACTTCCCCTTTCCGTACCTTCACGGGCACATGGCCGTTGATGATGTGGGAAATCGTCGGATTGAGCCCGAATTCCTCCAGGATCATGTCGCAGATGTCCTCTTTGTCATACAGGCTGTAATAGGGGTTTTTGTTCTCCTGATGGGTGACCTTGTCGTCGATGAAATACCGTTCGAAGGTCTTCATGGCGTGCTTCCCGAAAAGAGGCGAATAAGGGCCGCACCAGAGATACCAGATAAAGTCGATATATTTTTTGTTCTTTCCGTAATTGTCCCGGGCCAGCCAGGCCGTCCGGACGATTTTATCGAGCTCGTCGAGATATTTTTTCCCTTTGAGCTTTTTCCCCAGGACGTCTACTTCCTGGAATGTGCCGTATTCCCGGAGGGGAATGCAGCCGTGGTACAGGAGGTTGTTGTTGTAGGCGAGGTACATGCTGCCCTTTGTCAGGAGAAATTCCACGTGCCGCTGCAATTTTTCCGAACGCAGGAAGAATTTCCGGAGTTTGTTCACGATTTCCTCTTCCCGGTCGGTCAGCTTCAGAGGATCGGCCGGATCCACCGTGGGAAAATTCCTGTCGTTTAGCTCGTAATCCATCCCGTCCAGGGTCAGGATCCCCCGTGCGAAATCAACCTTGGGAAGCAGGTTTCTGTCATCCATTCCGTATTCCGGATAACGCGCAATCAGCTGTCCCTCCAGTTTGAACTGGATCACGGAAATCGCCTTGTGGATTCTCGCCATAAACTCGCTCTTATCCCCTTCTTTCGGCGTAAATTGCACGCAGGGATCGTCGCCGTAGACGTCCATGGCGAAGGTCGCCAGCGGCAGCAGATTGATGCCGTAGGCCTCATCCAGAATGTCGTTGTTGGAATACCGCGCGCAGATCCGGACCACATTGGCCATGCAGGCCGTATTCCCCATGGCGGCCCCCATCCACAGCATATCGTGATTGCCCCACTGGATGTCCGCGTCGTGGTATTTTTCCAGGAGGTCCATGATCAGATGCGGCGACGGCCCTCTGTCGTAGATATCCCCCACGATATGGAGCTTGTCGATGATCAGATTCTGGATCAGCTTTGAGATGGCCGCCACAAAGGATTTGGCCCTGCCGATGGAGATGATGGTGTCGATGATGCTCTCCACATATTCCCTTTTGTTTTCAATATCTTTGCGCTCGTAGATCAGCTCCTGCAAGATGTACTGGAAATCGGGCGGCATGGCTTTTTTTACTTTGGAACTCGTATACTTGGACGATACGACGCTGCAAACCTCTATGAGCCGGTGCATGATGGTTTTATACCACATGTCGATGTTGCGGCCGCCCTGGCTCAGCAGGTCGATTTTTTCCCGCGGGTAATAAATCACCGTGGCAAGTTCCGTTTTTTCAAAATCTCCGATGGTATTTCCGAAGATATCCGCGATTTTCTCTTTGACGGCCCCGGACCCGTTTCGGATCACGTGATCAAAGGCCTCAAATTCCCCGTGGATATCGGTGAGAAAGTGTTCCGTCCCCTTTGGTAAGTTCAAGATTGCTTGTAAGTTGATGATCTCCGTTGTGGTCTCCCCTATGTTTTTGAATTGACCGGAGAGCAGCTTCAGATATTTGAGTTCGCTCTCCGCCCGGTACAAAGCGTTTTCCGCCGGTATTTTCTCAGCCACAATCCTCACCTGCCTTACGTTGATTCAACGGTTATTTTTTGAATTTGAGCGCCGCCTGGGCCGCCGCCAATCTGGCGATGGGCACCCGGAAGGGGGAGCAGGATACATAGTCCAGCCCCGCTTTGTGGAAAAATTCCACGGAACTGGGGTCTCCTCCGTGTTCGCCGCATACGCCGATCTTGAGGTCCGGTCTTGTGGCGCGCCCGCCTTTTACCGCGCCTTCAATGAGTCTGCCCACGCCGACCTGATCCACCCGGGCAAAGGGATCCGATTCGTAAATCTTCGCTTTGTAGTAGGAATCCAGGAATTTCCCGGCGTCGTCTCTGGAGAATCCGAACGTGTACTGGGTCAGGTCATTGGTCCCGAAGGAGAAAAATTCCGCTTCTTCGGCGATTTGATCGCCCAATACCGCCGCCCGGGGCGTCTCGATCATCGTTCCGATCATGTATCGGATGTCGGAGTTCTTTTCTTTTTTCACTTGCTCTGCCACTTCGATGACCGTGTCTTTTACGTATTTCAGTTCTTTCTTGTCCGTCACGAGGGGAATCATGATTTCCGGCACGATGTCAAAGCCCTTTTCGTTCTTGACTTCGATGGCCGCTTCCATGACCGCCCGGGTCTGCATTACCGTAATTTCCGGATAGGTTACCGAAAGCCGGCAGCCCCGGTGTCCCATCATGGGGTTGAATTCATGCAGTTCCACGCATTTTTCTTTCACTTGCTGCACCGTCAGCCCCATGTCTTTGGCAAGGGCGGCGATTTCCTCGTCCAGCTGGGGCAGGAATTCGTGCAGCGGGGGATCCAGATAGCGCACGGTCATGGGCCGGTCGCCCAGCGCCTCGTACATGGCCTTGAAGTCCGCCTTCTGATAAGGCAAAAGATCATTGAGGGCTTTCTCTCTGGCTTCTTTGGTATCTGAAAGAATCATCTGGCGCATCTTGTGAATTCTCGTTTCGTCAAAAAACATGTGCTCCGTCCGGCAGAGACCGATGCCTTCCGCGCCTAATTTCACGGCGTTGATGGTATCCCGGGGCGTATCGGCGTTTGTCCTGATTTTGAGCGTGCGGAACTTGTCGGCCCATTCCATGATCCGGCCGAAATTGCCGCCGATGGCCGCTTCCACTGTTTTCACGTCGCCTTGATAAATTTTTCCCGTGGATCCGTCCAGAGAAATATAATCCCCTTCTTTGATCTTGACCCCGCCCAGTTCAAAGAACTTCTCCTCTTCTTTGATCTTCAAATCGCCGCAGCCGGCCACACAGGCGGTGCCCATGCCCCGGGCCACAACCGCCGCGTGGGAAGTCATGCCGCCCCGGGCCGTCAGGATACCCTGAGCCGCGTTCATCCCTTCGATATCTTCGGGAGAGGTTTCCAGCCGTACCAATACGACCCGTTCGCCGCTTCCGCCCACTTTTTTCGCGTCTTCGGCGGTAAAATAGACCTTCCCGGCCGCGGCGCCCGGAGAGGCGGGCAGGGCGGATCCGATTTCCCTGGCTTTTTTGATTTCCGCCGGGTCAAAGGTCGGATGCAGCAACTGATCCAGAGACTTGGCGTCGATTCGGGAGATCGCTTCTTTTTCGTCGATCTTGCCTTCATCCACAAGGTCGCAGGCGATTTGCAGCGCCGCGTGGGCCGTTCTTTTTCCGTTTCTCGTCTGGAGGAAATAGAGTTTCCCTTCCTGGATCGTGAATTCCATATCCTGCATATCGAGGTAATGGGCTTCCAATGTATTGGCGATCTTCATGAATTCCTCGTAGCAGGCGGGCAAATCCTCTTTCAGCTTTGTGATGGGCTGGGGCGTCCGGATTCCGGCTACGACGTCTTCGCCCTGAGCGTTGATCAGGTATTCCCCGTAGATTTTCTTCTCGCCCGTGGAGGGATTTCTCGTGAAGGCGACGCCGGTGCCCGAGGTGTTTCCCATGTTGCCGAAGACCATGGTCTGTACGTTGACGGCGGTTCCCCAGTCGCCGGGAATGTCGTTCATCCGGCGGTATACGATGGCCCGCGGATTATCCCAGGAGGAAAATACGGCCCGTACGGCCGCCATCAGCTGATCGACGGGCTCCTGGGGGAATTCCGACCCGATTTTTTCTTTGTAGAGTACTTTATATTTGGCGATCAGTTCCTTCAGATCCTCGGCGGTCAGGTCTGTGTCATACTTCGCCCCTTTGGCTTCTTTGATCTCGTCGATGATGGCCTCGAAGGACTTCTTTTCGACGCCCATTACCACATCCGAAAACATCTGGATGAATCTCCGGTAAGAATCGTAGGCGAATCTCGGGTTGCCTGTTTTTTTGGCAAAGCCCTCGACGGATTTGTCATTGAGACCGAGATTGAGGATCGTATCCATCATGCCGGGCATGGATACCCGGGCGCCCGAACGCACCGAGACTAAAAGGGGATCGTCCATATCTCCGAATTTCTTGCCGTTGACGGCTTCCAGGTCCTTCAGATAAGAGAAAATTTGATTTTTGATGTCTTCCGATATTTTGAGCCCGTCTTTGTAATAATCGGTGCAGGCTTCCGTTGTCACCGTGAACCCCGGGGGAATGGGAAGCCCCAAATTTGTCATCTCCGCGAGATTGGCGCCTTTTCCGCCCAGCAGATTTTTCATACCCGCGTTGCCTTCTTTGAATGCGTACACTCTTTTCATGAACTAAATACCTCCTGAAATATATCTTTTCAAAATTTCGTATTGCTTTGTGTCAAAAATACGCCGACTTGATTCCATTTCCCGTATACAAAAGGTCAAGGAAAAAAGTGGCGTATATATTATAACGGAAATCCGCGAAAAAAGCAAATCATTTCGGAAAAGAACCCCCTGTCCTTATCTCCATTTCTCAAACTTGTGTCTGTCTTTGGCGTAGGGCGCGTACCATTTCTTTTTCTCGGCGTCCCATCTGGCCCCGAGGGCTTTGGCCTCCTCTTTTTCTGCGTAGGGAACCTTCAGGTAATCCCTGTATCGGGCGCCCGTAAGCCAGTTCCGGATGTCTTCCCGGTAGACGGGGTCTTGCAAAAGGCTCATAAAGACAAGAAACATCATTTCCACGTCATAGATGGATTCATGCAGGCTGTCTTCGTCCAGGGGAATCTTGAAAAAGGCGGCGCATTCTTTGAGCTTCGGCGGCTTGAAAGCCCTTTTTCCCTTGGAAGAGGGGACCGCCAGGATCGAGGCGCAATAATCCATGGTGTCAAATTTTGTCTCCTGCCTGAGGGGGAGCGGCAGAAAGGATTCGTCAAAGGCGATGTTGTGGGCGATGAAGAAGTCGCAGCCTTCGATGGTTTCCCGGATGAAGGGGTCTCCCGCAAAGTATTCGGGATAGGAGACGCCCCGCCGTTTTTCCGTAACGACGTCCCGGGTTAATCCGTGCACCTTGGCGGCGCCGAAATCCCATTTTTCCCGCGGAAAATAAAAACGATTGATTTTCTCCTGGATCTCACAGTCGAGCGTCTCCGGATCCATCCGGACGACGTAGGCGCTGAAAGAGAGTACGGAGCAGTGAAACAGGCCGTTTGTTTCCGTGTCAAAAAACAAAATTTTTTTTGCGCTCAAGTGTTTTCCACCTTCTTTCATAAGTCTCTCTCTTTGACTCCTCTCTGTGCCTCTGTGTGACATCGGGTTTATTTTTTCTTTTTCTTTTCCGCTTTCTGCTTGGCCAGGATCGCTTTCCGGTTCGCCGACAAATCGGCGCTCTCCACGGTCATTCCGTGATTTCTCGCATATTCGTCATAGACGAGAGAATAGGTAAACGTCATGTTGTTCAATTCTCTCCTGTCCACGTTCCCTTTTCCGAATTTCTCCCGGAGCATTTCCCCTGTCAGCTCCATATCGACCAAAAGCTGCCCGCCGTTTCTCTTGACGGCCCCCCATTCGATGGCCTTCAGAACCGCCGTGTGGATTTTCGGCTTCGGACATGAAAAAACAACCGTCCCCGCCGTCAGAATCAATACCGCAAGAATCTTTTTCATAACGCGCTCCTCCATTCCTGTTGATTTTTTTCTTTTTTTTCTTTTTATCAATCCCTGTAGAGCTCTTTTTCCTCAATATATCGCAGTACAGCCCCGGGAACCATCCCCCGGATTTCCCGCCCTTCCCGGACCAAGGCCCGGATCTGCGTCGACGAAAAGGGGAAGGAGGGACTGTCTGTCAAAATGATGTTTTTATGCCGCAAGGTCCCGTGATATCCTTCCCTTCTGAGGACGATGAGCTTGCAGCGTTCGAGGATCTCCCGGTAGTTTTTCCATTGGTCAAAGTAGGCCAGGGAATCTTCGCCGATGATCTCGAACCACTGGTGTTCCGTTCCGTAAATGCGTTGGAAATTGCACAGGGTATCCCAGGTGTAGGCGGGATTTTTGTCCCGGACTTCCATGTCGGAAACCTGTATCCCCGCCATGTTCTCAAAAGTTAGTCGGCACATCCGGAGCCGGTCTTCGGCAGACGCTCCGCCCGCGGCTCTGTGGGAGGGGACTCCTACGGGGACGATGAAAATTTCTTCCAGTCGAAAATGCTCCGCCACGTAGCGCACAACCGATACATGCCCGTTGTGAACGGGGTCAAACAGCCCGCCGTAAATTCCGATCTTCATGCTTCCTCTTTCGGGAATAGTTT
>JAISST010000110.1 GCA_031272945.1 Fusobacteriaceae bacterium | reverse complement strand
GTTGTGAACCTCGGAATCGGCGCGCCGGAATATGTATCGGCCGTGGCCAATGAAGAAGGCGTCGGAGACTACATGACGCTGACCGTGGAAGCGGGACCCGTAGGCGGCGTACCGGCAGGCGGCACGCAGTTCGGCGGCTCTTTCAACGCCGAAGCCATCCTGGATCAATCCGTACAGTTCGACTTTTATGACGGCGGCGGCATCGACCTCGCGTTTTTGGGACTGGCGGAAGCCGACGAAATCGGTAATGTCAACGTCAGCAAATTCGGTCCGAGACTGGCCGGTTGCGGCGGATTCATCAATATCACGCAAAACGCCAAGAAGACGTTCTTCCTGGGCACATTTACGGCCAAAGCCGCAAAGATCAAGACCGGAGACGGAAAGCTCACCATCGTGGAAGAAGGATCCGGCGTCAAATTTAAAAAACAGGTGGAGCATGTGACCTTCAGCGGCCAGTACGCCAAAGAAGTAAAGCAGCCTGTGAAGTACATTACGGAACGGGCGGTATTTGAACTTCGCGCAGACGGACTGTATCTGACGGAAGTAGCCCCCGGCATAGACGTTCAGAAGCATGTGCTCGATCTGATGGAATTCAAGCCGAAGATCGACGGACCGAAGCTGATGGACGAGAGAATATTCAAAGATGAAATAATGGGACTCAAGTAATGATTACAACCAAGTCATCTACTACATTCATAATTATGACGCCGAATTTTTGGGACAAATATTGGATTTGGCGCCATCCTTAAAGGAGGATAGGTTTTGTTATGGGCATGATCATATTAGTTATTGCATTAATTCTATTTGCTGTACTGGCTTTTAAGCAAGTGAGCGCGTTGATACTTGCGCCCATCGTAAGTATCTTTGTATTGGTATGTTCCTTTGCCATGAGCGACTCGTTTATGGCCGCAGCAATCGCAAAAAAGGGCGCCGACCCCAGTATTTTAAACGGATTGCGTTTGCTTTTCATGGATGGCGCAGCCAGTTACGTGAGAAGTAACTTCCTGGTATTCTTCGTCGGCGCGTTGTTCGGCGCCGTGTATCAGTTTACCGGCGCGGCCGAATCCATCGCGCGATGGATGAGTAAAATGGCGAAAGACAAGTTTGTAGCTCCGATGATTATGGTAATTACCGGTATACTTACATTCGGCGGCATCAGCGGGTTTACGGTATTCTTTGTAATTTACCCCATCGCCCTTTCGATGTTCAAGAGCGCCAACCTGAGCAGAAAGTTACTGCCGGCGGCAATTTCGGCCGGAACATGGACCTGGTCCATGACCGCTCCCTGGTCTCCCTCGATCCAGAACAACATCGCCATGCGCGCTTTGGGAACACCTTCCTACGCAGCTCCCATGGCCTCTCTGATCGCGACCGTTGTGGAATTTATTTTAATCTTCTGGTGGCTGGAATACAGAGCGAGAAAACTCACAAAGCAAGGTTATTATTTTGAAGACGACAGACTGACCTACAAACTGGCCCCCGACGAATTGAAGACCGACGTGGACGCTTCCACATTGCCGGATCCTATCGTTTCGTTCGTACCGATTATACTCATGCTGTTGTTCTTCAACTGCCCGAAATGGGTTCCGGTTATCCACACATTGTTCGCCCAGAAAGTGGAAAACGCCGTTACGTTTGGAATTCTGCTGGCGACCGCTTTGAACTGGACACGCGTAAAAGACGGAATCAAAGGCTGGCTGAAAGTATTTAACAAGGGCGCGGCGGATTCAGGCGTCGCCATCCTCAATACGGCCATCGTCGTAGGTTTCGGTTCTATCGCTCAGAATACGCAGGGCTTTGAAGCCTTGAAGACAGGATTGTTGAAAATGAACATTTCTCCGCTGGTATTCGTAATGATCACCGTTGCCCTGTGCGCGGGAGCTTGCGGATCCGCCTCCGGTGGAATGGGCGTTGCGTTTAACGCTTTGACAGACACGTTTAAACAGCTTGGCGTAAACTTTGCTTATGTACACAGAATCGGCGCCATCGCGGCCGGTACCTTGGATACCTTGCCGCATCAGGGAGCGCAGATCACTCTCCTGGGCATCTGCAAGATGACGCACAAGGAAGCTTACTGGGATATTTTCGTAACGCAAATCGTAATGCCTTTCGCGGCCCTCGCGGTATTCATCCCGCTTGCCGCGGCCGGTATGATGTAAGTTTTGGCTTGATTCTGAGAAATATTTGATAGAAGGAGGATAACGAATGGATTTTTATTTGACAGAAGAACAGCTGGCATTTCAAGCTGAAGTGAAAAAGGTGGTAAAGGAAGTCGTTGAACCCGGAATTCTGGAAAGAGACGCTTCCGGAGTATATCCCGAAGAAATCTACAAGAAACTGGGAAGTCTCGGCTACATCGGACTGCCCTATCCGAAAGAATACGGCGGCGCCGGTAAAACCTACCTCGAATACGCCATCGCCGTAGAAGAAGTTTCCAAAGTGGACGCCGCTCTTGGCATTTCCTACTCCGTATCCACATCTTTGTTCGGCGGCTCCATTGATAACGGCGCTTCCGAAGAACAGAAAAAGGAATATCTGCCCGCGGTTCTGAAAGGAGAAACCTGGGGAGCTTTCGGTCTGACCGAAGCCAACGCGGGTTCCGACGCCGGCGGATGTACGCTGTACGCCGAGAGACAAGGGGACGACTTTGTGATCAACGGCATGAAAGTATTCAATACGAACGGACCTCTGGCTGATCATTATGTGATCTTCGCCCTGACAAAACTGGGAGAAGGTTCCAAGGGATTGTCCGCGTTCTTCGTAAAGAGAAGCGAAACCCCCGGTTTCAAGATCGGAAAGATCGAAGACAAAATGGGAATCCGCACGGCGCAAGTATCCGAGCTGATCTTTGAAAACGCGAAAGTTCCCGCCAAAAATCTTCTGAACGGCGAAGAATTCAAAGGATTCAAAGTGGCCATGAAAGCGCTCGACGGAGGCCGGATCGGCGTTGCCGCCCAGGGTCTCGGAATCGCCGAAGGCGCTTACGAAAAAGCTGTGGAATACCTGAAAGTTAGACAGCAATTTGGAAAACCCATCTTCAAAAATCAGTACATCGCTTTCAAAATGGCCGAACTGGCTATTGAAATCGAACAGGCCAAGTATCTCGTGTACAAAGCCGCAATCGACAAAGCTACGGGAAAACCCTACGGAGACTCCGCAGCCAGGGCAAAGTTCGCCGCTACCAATACAGCCATGCATGTATCCACCGAAGCCGTTCAATTCCTGGGCGGAAACGGATACATGAAGGATTACCATGTGGAAAGAATGATGAGAGACGCAAAGATCACCCAGATTTACGAAGGGACAAACGAAATGCAGAAACTCATCGTAAGCGGCTCCCTGTTCAGATAATCCTCACACACGCCTTACTATAATGAACGCAACCGAGAATCCCGGCCTGTTCGCCGGGATTTTTGGTCTATCCGCTGTTCTTTACCGGAATAAAATGTGTTTTTTTCCGCCTGAAAAGCCGTCGGAAAAGTTTTTTATAGACAAAGACAAAATTTCACGTTATAATATAAGTTGTTTTTATGGCTTGGATCGTTCTTTGAAAATTTAAAGAACACAGAACATTATTAGGAGGAGGTATTTTAATGAGTGAAGCGACAACAAAGAAAAAGAGTTTTACGGATCGCTTTCTGGACGTCGTAGAGGGGATATGCAGCAAATTGCCGCCCCCGGCGATTTTATTCTGCTGGCTTTTCCTGATCACCGCGATACTGGGAGCGATTTTCACATCGACAGGCGTAAAGATGTTGAATCCGGCCACAGGGAAAGACGTGGTTTCCCAGAATCTCTTTACCGCTGCCGGTGTAAAATGGTTTTTGGACAACATGGTAAAGAATTTTACGGGCTTTGCCCCCCTGGGTCTCGTGCTGACCATGACGCTTGCCATCGGCTTCTGTGAGGAATCCGGCTTGCTTGTGGCCATGCTGCGCGGCGTTTTGAAGAACGTGCCCCCGGCCATTGTGCCTTACGTCATCGCGTTTTTGGGAACCATGGGAAATCTGGCTTCCGATACGGCCATGATTGTCATCCCGCCTTTGGCGGCCGTCGTCTATATCGGGGTAAAGAAAAATCCCATCGCGGGGATGCTTGTCGGTTACGCCGGCGCGCAGGCGGGCTTTTCAGCCAACCTGATGATTGCCGGAACGGACTCCCTGCTGCAAGGGTTGACCAATAAAGCAATCGAGGCTTTCCTGGGCCACAACAATTATACGATTGAAGTGACCAGCAACTGGTTCTTTATGATGGCCTCGACCTTCCTTTGCGCCTTTGTCATAGGTCTTGTCTCGATTCTCGTCATTGAGCCGAGAATCGGTCCTTACAATCCGCCCGCCGACGTGGAGCCCGTCAAATTTGACGAGCTTGTACCCATCGAACGCAAGGGTTTGCGGATTTCGGGCGTTACGGTCGCAATCTATATCGTGATCCTTGTGATCGGGTATTACAGCGGGCTTTTGTCGAACAAAGGCCAATTGGTGGGTTCGCTGCTCTTGAGCGGACTGATCCCGATACTCTTTATTTTCTTCAGTTCGGCCGGTATTTCCTACGGTCTCGCGACGAAAAAATTCAAGACCGCCATCGACGTCAACAAGGCCATGGTAAAGCAAATGAGCGCCATGGGCGCCTATGTGATCTTCTGCTTCTTCTGCGGACAGTTTCAGGCGCTTTTCAACTGGACCCAGCTCGGAACCATGCTGGCCATCAAGGGCGCGGATTTCCTGAAGAGCGTACAGTTTACGGGAAGGGCCATGTGGGTTGCCTTTATCATCATCTGCGCCCTCGTCAACATCATCGTATCCTCGGGTTCCGCCAAGTGGGCGATTCTCGCGCCGGTATTCGTGCCGATGTTTATGCTTTTGGGCTATCATCCCGGATTTACCCAGTTGCTCTACAGACTGGGCGATTCTCCGGGCAACTGCTTTACGCCCATGTCTCCCTACATCTGGATGATTCTTTCCGTGGCGCAGCAGAAATATAACAAGGACGTCAATATCGGGACGCTGATTTCCAATATGATCCCCGTGGCTCTGGTTCTCCAGGTCGCCTGGATCATCTTCCTGCTGATTTGGTCCATCGGGTATAAGCTGCCCATCGGACCGGGCGTAGGGTATTTCCTGCCTGCCGGAATTATGCCGTAAGAGGTTTTCGGTTTCGCACGAAAAACAATCTAAATGAGCGAAAAAGAAACAGAATCCGATGGAAATTTCAAAAAAAATTTCAAAAAACTATTGACTTTATAACATATATGGGGTAAACTTTTAATGAGACTACAAGTACTAATGATTTCTGTAACCCCCAGAATCTTAGTAAGTCTTCGTTTTTTAACACTCCCCCGTGTTATAAAAAGTTGATCCAGGATTGGATCATCCAAAGAGGGCGCTTGCGCCCTCTTTTCATTTGCTGAAAACAGGATATCCCCAGGAATTCCCTAAAAAAACTGCCACGTCCCCCTTGACTTTTCAGGAGTTTCGGGGTAATATCATAAAGATATTTAATAAACGCTAAATTGACTGGAGTGTGACGTATATGAAAAAATTATTGACTTCCCTGCTGATCATAATATTGACCGGCGCGGCCGCCATGGCAAGCGCCTGGAAACCCAAGGAAAACGTGACGGTTGTCGTGGCCTACAAGGCCGGAACCGGAACAGACAGTACCGCCCGTGTACTGACTTCCCACGCGGAAAAATATGTGGGAAAGACCCTCGTGATCGACAATCTCGAAGGCGGCGCGGGCTCCATCGGATGGACGCGGATCGCCAAGTCCAAACCCGACGGCTATACCATCGGTTTTCTCAACCTGCCCAATTTCAACTCTTCCATCACGGAAAAATTAGGCGCTTATACGATTGACAGCTTCATCCCCATCTGCAACCACGTGACGGAAACCTCCGTCGTTTTGGTCGACGCCAAGTCAAAATTCAACACGATTCAGGAACTGATCGAATTCGCCAAAGCGAATCCCGGCAAACTGAAGGCCTCCACAAACGGAAAGAAAGCCTCCAACCATATCGGCGCGCAAATGCTGGCCGTGACCGCGGGCTTCAAGTATGTGGACATCCCTTACGGCGGCACCGCCGACCAGTTGCTGGCGCTCCGGCAGCAGGAAGTGGAGTTTTCCGTGGCCAAAGTGGCCGACTTCGCAGCCTTCAAGTCCGAAGTCAAGGTCCTGGGCGTCTTTGACGCGAAGCGGCTCCCCGAATACCCGGATGCTCCCACCATCGGCGAATTGGGCTATTACGACAAATGGCTCGGTTCCTCCCGCTGTATCGTGGCTCCCGCGGGAACGCCCAAGGAAATCATTGATTTTTACGCGGAAGCCTTCCGGAAGA
>JAISST010000080.1 GCA_031272945.1 Fusobacteriaceae bacterium | reverse complement strand
CACGAGAATGTTCTTTCCCTGTCGCAGGTCTTCCAACGCTTCTTCAATTGTGTGAAACATATAAATCAACTCCTTAAAAACCGTTTTTCATGAGAAAGTCCAATGTGACGCCGCCCGTTGCGGTTTCCCCGTCGGTTGCGTCCCCCCGGGACAGCAGCAGTTTTTCCACGAATTTTCCGATGAGGTCCGTCTCCACGTTGACGGCGTCGCCGACGCGCTTTTCTCCCAGCACAATCCGGTTCTGGGTGTGGGGAATCAGCGAGACGGAAAAGCTGTCGTCGGTGAGTCCCATTACGGTGAGGCTTGCGCCATCCACAGCCACGCGTCCTTTCTCTACGATATATTTCATATATTTTTTTTCCGTTTGAATTTCATAGATCTTTGCGATGCCGTCTCTCGTGACGGCCCGGACGATTCCGACGCAATCGACGTCTCCGGTCACAAGATGCCCGCCCAGGGGACTTATCAGCGTCAGGGATTTTTCGAGGTTCACGGGATCCCCCGCCTTCAGCAGGCGCAGATTCGTCCGTTTCACGGTCTCATGCATGCAGTCCGCGACAAAATAGTCGCCCCCGGTCTCGATGGCAGTCAGGCATACGCCGTTTGTGGCGATGCTGTCGCCGATTTTGCTTTCTTTCACGACGGAATTGCTTTTGATTTTGATTTTGAGGGAGGTCGTATCGTTCCGGAGAGAGAGCACCCGCCCGATTTCCTCCACTAACCCTGTAAAAATGATACTCACCTCAATTCCTGTAAAATTCCAGGGATATATTGTCCCCGTATGTGTTGTAGCGCACATGGGGGAGTTCCATGGCGTCGGCCATGGTCTCCTTTACGAAGCCGTCCACGAAGGGGAGCGCTTTTCCGTCTCCGAGGATTTTCGGCGCGATAAAGATTTCTCCGCCGTCCAGGGCGTTTTCCGCGAAAGCTCGGGAAATGAGGTTTCTCCCGCCTTCCAGCATCACGGAGTCAATGCCTAAGGCCCCCGTTTTTTCCAGGATCCGGGAGAGCTTGAATTCGCTTCCTTCCAGATAGAGGAGCCGGATGTTCCGTTGCTCCAGGAGCCTTGCCTTTTCCGTATTTCGCTTGCTTTCCGACGTGAAGACGAGACTTTTTCCGTCGTCATAGCAGGCGAAATTGCTGCGTAAATCCGTTTTCAATCCGGGATCGATCACGATCCGCCAGGGATTGACGCCGCCGGGAATCCGGGCCGTCAGTCGGGGATTGTCGGCCGAAAGAGTCCCGTGGCCGATCATGACGGCCATGTATTTGTGCCTCAGATATTGGACCCTTTCCCGGGCGCTTTCGTTGGAAATCCATTGGGAGTCCCCCGTGCGGGCGGCGATTTTGCCGTCCAGGGTGATGGCGCATTTGAGGAACAGAAAGGGAATTTTGCTCGTGATATATTTAAAGAAAACCCGGTTGATCTTGCGGGCCTGTTCCGCCAAAAGACCGATCTCCACTTGGACTCCGGCGTCACGCAACATTTTGACGCCGTTCCCGGAGACTTTTGGATTGGGGTCCAGTACCGCCGCCACACAGCGCCGGATGCCGCTGCGGATGATTTTTTCCGCGCAGGGCGGCGTTTTTCCGTAATGGGAGCAGGGCTCCAGCGTCACGTAGAGCGTGCCGCCTTTGGCCGCTTCGCCGGCCTCGTTGAGGGCGAAGACCTCCGCGTGGGGGCCCCCGCATTCCTTGTGGTATCCCGTTCCGACAATCTGCCCGTGGTTTACGACGACGGCCCCCACCATGGGATTGGGGTTGACGCGTCCCACGCCCGAAAGACTCAATTCCAGCGCTTTTTCCATATAGACGCTGTCGTCCATGATCTTACATCTCCTTGAGCAGGTTGACCATTTCCAGCGCGCCGGTCGCCACGTCGCTCCCTTTGTTTCCGGCCTTCGTGCCGGCCCGTTCGATGGCTTCCTCAATGGAATTTGTGGTCAGTACGCCGAACATGACGGGAATGCTTGCCGCAAGACCCACGGACGCCACGCCCTTGGACACTTCGGCGCTGACGTATTCAAAATGGGGCGTGGCCCCTTTGATGACGGCGCCCAGGGCGAGCACGGCGTCATATTTGCCGGAATTGGCCATTTTTTTCACGATCAGGGGAATCTCAAAGGCGCCGGGCACCCAGGCCACCGTGATGTCGTCGGGATCCACCTCGTGGCGGACCAGGGTATCCACCGCGCCCGAGACGAGTTTATTCGTGATGAATTCGTTGAACCGTCCGGCGACGATTCCGATTTTCAAGCCTTTTCCCAGATATTTTCCTTCCAATACTTTCATGATTTCCTCCTTCAAGATATAAAAAAACCCGGAAACTTCCGGGCACAATAACAAAATAACAGCGAAAAAACCATCATTTCTTCTCCCATCCAGACTCTACTGTCGGTTTTGGAATTGCGCCAAATCAAGCTTTCGCCTCGCAGACTTTACTGCCGGTCGGGAATCGCACCCTGCCCTGAAGATAATAATTTGTTTTATATTCGATTTTTACAGTAATAGTATAACCCCAAAGTAAAGATTTGTCAATACGAATTTACGGGAATATTTGTGGGGGTGTTTCCGACCTCCTTTTACTCCTCTCAAAAAGATGTGGCATTTTCACGATCCGACGCTTTAAAAGCACACAAACAGTACAAAAAATCTCCAAAAAAACTTGACACAGTACATATTCCGGCTTATAATAGTAATGGAAAATAAAGCGCGGGCGGCACGCCCGGGAACAATTTTTTAAGGAGGATGACTACATGATAGAAGGAAGCGCGGACATCGCTTTGGCGACAAAATTGAGCTATGGCATGGTTGGCGGCGGACAGGGCGCCTTTATCGGCGACGTACACCGCAAAGCAATCGCACTGGACGGCCTGGCGGAGATCAAGGCCGGCTGTTTCTCCCGCTCTGTGGAAAACACGCTGGCGACGGGCGCTGCCCTGGGCATAGCCCCCGAGCGGCTTTACAAGACCTATGACGAAATGGCGGAAGCCGAATCCAAGCGGCAGGACAAAATTGACTTTGTCGTTATTGTGACACCCAACGCGAGCCACTATCCGGCGGCAAAAGCGTTTTTGAGCAAGGGCATCGCCGTGGTGTGCGACAAACCCCTGACCTTTGAAGCTTCTGAGGCGGAGGAACTGGCGGCTCTCGCCAAGAAGAACAATCTGCTTTTTGCCGTGACGTATACGTATACCGGTTATCCGGCCGTGAAACAGGCCAAGGCCCTCATCGAAAGCGGCGAAATCGGGGCGATTCGCTTTGTGAACGCCGAATATCCTCAGGAATGGCTCATGGATGAGGCGGAAAAGCAGGGAAACAAGCAGGCGGCATGGCGGACGGACCCCGCCGTTTCCGGCAAATCCAACTGCGTGGGCGACATCGGCTCCCACGTGGAGAACATCGTGTCTTATGTGACGGGACTCAAGATCCGCTCCCTGAGCGCCCGGCTGGATATTTTCGTGCCGGGACGGAAGCTCGACGACAACGCCACGATTATGGTGGAATATGAGGGCGGCGCCAAGGGCCTGTACTGGGCAAGCCAAATCGCGGCGGGATACGATAACGCGCTGCGTTTTCGCGTGTTCGGAGAAAAAGGAACCATTGAGTGGCGGCAGGAAGCCCCCAATTATCTGCAGTTGTACAAACCCGGGACGCCTTGCGTGACGCTGTCCCGCGGAAGAGATTCCTTCGCCCCCCACGCTCAGAGTTATTCGCGGATTCCCTCGGGCCATCCCGAAGGCTACTTTGAAGCGCTGGCCAATATCTACAAGACCTATATTTCCGCTTTGGCAAAACAGAAAGCGGGAGGAGCGCTGACGGCGGGCGATCTGGATTTCCCCGACGCCAATGCGGGCGCCGACGGCGTAAAATTCATCGGCAAGTGTGTGGAAAGCTCACAGAAAGGCTCGGCTTGGGTAGATTTTTAAACAATCCATTTCAAAATAAATCTTGTAAGTTGCAAGGAGGAACCATATGGCAAGACCGGTAACGATATTTACGGGACAATGGGCGGATTTGCCCTTCGACGTTATGTGTGGCAAAATCAAGTCTTTCGGTTATGACGGCGTGGAAATCGCCTGCTGGGGCGACCACCTCGACCTGAAGCGGGCGGCTGAAGATCCCGCCTACGTGGCGGATCGCCAGGCGATCCTGGCCAAGCACGGCCTCAAGTGTTGGGCCATCGGTACGCATTTGCCGGGGCAGTGCGTAGGAGATCTCTGGGATCCCCGACTGGACGGCTTCGCGCCCCCGGCGTTGGCGGGAAAACCCGAAGAAATCCGGGCCTGGGGCATCCAGGAAATGAAGTACGCCGCCAAAGCGGCCAAAAATCTGGGCGTCAAAGTGGTTACAGGCTTTAT
>JAISST010000142.1 GCA_031272945.1 Fusobacteriaceae bacterium | reverse complement strand
TGCTTCCTGCTTTTCGCGGCTGTCCTCAATGCGGGCAACAAATTTTCAATACCCCTTGCCGGGTCCCCTTCATCTTCGAAAAAAGAAGACGTTTTTGGCGTCGCTTCGGATATGGACGTGGATTTTACGGAAGATCTCATGCATTCTGACAAAGGCGTGGATTTTACCAACGGTCAGGTGAAAATAAAAGCCCGGACGTTGAAACGGAGCCCCGACAAGGAAACGATCTACGCCGAGGACGATTTTATATCGGAAATGACGGCGGGTCCCTTCAAAATGAAAATCGAGGGAAAAAACGGGGAAATCTCGGCCAAAGGAGACAGCGGGACCTTCAACGGCGCATTCGGCTATGTGAACGTCTCTCCGCTGACCCTGTCCGAACATCCCAATACGAGAATATTTTTCAGCGGCGATACCATTGATTACCGGCAGGGAAAGATCACGCTCCGGAACGGCCGGATCACAACGGATCCCAAAGTCGTCGAATCGGGGGATTTGCGCAAAGGGGGCTATCATTTTCTGTCCGAGTCCATTGTCATCGAGAACGATAAGCAGGTGACGCTCCGGAACAGCGATTTTTTCGTCGGAAAGAGGGATTACTTTCCTTTCCGCTTTCCCTGGTACCGCCTGAATATCCGGAACGGATCCACCGTGCCGCTTTTCCCCAACTGGACCGATGACGACTACTATGGCTGGCAAATTTCCTGGGGCTTTCTTTACGGCAATTCCGACAGCAAATTCAAGGGGGGCTTTGCCCCGAAATATGCCGACACCATGGGTCTTTTGGTGGGGCGCTGGGAAAACTGGTACAAGACGGATCGATTCGGAACGGCGAAACTCAATCTCGACGATTTTCTGGTCTATTCCAAAGCTCCCAAAACCATGCGGGACACGAATCCCATGGCCTGGGAGCAGAAGCACAGACGATACCGGCTGAACTTCAGCCATGACTATGACGACAAGTACGGCAAGTTTCATTTCAATTCCTGGTACGGCACCAGAAGCATGATCCCCGATTTGGATGATCTCATCAACAAATATCAGGGAAGGGGCTGGTTTGACAATCCCAAGGACGCCGTTCCCACGGCGCGCCCGCATTATGACAAGAATATCGGTTTTTATTCTCTGGACGCCGATTTGAAAGGGATGGGCCCCGACGAAGACATTTCCTTCAAGGGAATCATGAAAATGACCGACGACAAAAAAACCTACAGCGTCATGGTCTACGACATCATTGACGACATCAGTTACGGAAGCTCCGTGGACAACGATCTTTACTCCCATTTCGAGCTGTACAAGGACAACAAAAAATACAAAATCGGCGGTTATTACCAATATCTTTACGACATGGACCCCGGCTCCACCGCCCGGGATCTGAAGTCCCGCGCCGAAAACTTCGGGTTTGAGTTTTTCGAAAAAAAGCACAACATCGGCTTCAGTTACGACGAAAAGAACGAAAACAAATACAGACCCCTCAATTATTTCGAACGGGATCCCAATTTGGATTCCCTGGTGACCGTGGACTCTCTTCTGGGTTCCCGCTTTCGCTATTCTTACAATCCCACCACCGTCCGGGAATATGTGCGCTATGACAGCAAGGACCTCCGGATTTCGCTGGGAGAATACGACCTCGTGAAAAACTGGCGGATCCGCTTCGGCGCCGACATCAAGGAACATAAGCGGGAGCTGGACCCGAGGACCGACGCCCTGCGTCAGGGACGCATCAACAACAATTCCCGGGATTTGGAATACAACCGCTTTCAGGATATTTTGCGGGAGGATTTCCGGGAGACCAGCGCCTGGGTGGAGACCGGAAACGACGACGTCAAGATCCGGATAACGGGAGGAAAAACGGTAGAAAGTTTCCTTTCGAGGGAAGGACTCTATGACGGATCCTCCCGGAAATATGTCAACGAATCACAATTTTATGAGACTTTGATAGAAAAAAACAGCGTGGATTTGAAAAAACTGGGAGAAGCGGCATTGTCGCTGAATTTACGCTACGACCGCTATGACAAGGGCCACAATCCCTATACGGATACGCCCGTAGCGGGAGCGGATTCCTCCCTGCGGGGGATTCTCAAGGCCAACCATATGGCGACCCTCTGGGACAACAAAACAAAGACCGGGAGAAAAGTGGATTTTTCCCTGACCAACGATCTTTTGACAAGCGGGCAGTTCCATATGTACAATCAAGGGTCCATGCGCCCGGGAAATACGGTTCGGAGCAGCGGCAGATCCGCCACGGCAAAGGAGATCCGCCTCGAGGGCAAGGAAAACTTCTATGAGATCACCGATACGCTGAGTCTGGAGTTGGGAAATACGGAGACCCGGTACAAGGTCAATTATAAGAAAGCCTACGACGCCGGCGTTTCCGACCGGGTGAAAAATGAAGTCACGGGACACCGGGTGGATTTTCTCATGGACGGCCAAAACAAGCTCTCCCTGTGGTACAACCGGGACCGGCGCTATACCGACGAGCGTCTCGACGACAGGAATTACAACAATCTGACTTACGGCAATTACGGGATCCGCCTGAATTACGGGAGACACGGCTTCGATTACGCCCGGAATACGATCCGCTCCGACATCACGCGCATGCTGAATACCGATGACGCGGAAGAAAAAATCGTCCTGGATACTTACGGCTACCGCTACCGCTTCCGGAACGACGACCAGATTACGTTCCGCTACCAGGCGGGGACGGACATCCGCAACAATTGGACGAAAGGAATTCAGGAACTGGACGTCGACAACCGCAGCTATTCCGTAAGTTACCTCGACGCGGGAGAAATTGAGCATCAGTATTCGGCGTCCTATTCCACATACCAGCACCGGGAGGCGGCGGGAAATACGCTTGTTTTGGGCGGAAAGCGCTACAACGCAAGAAACGTCAATGTGCTCTATCTGTCTTACGAATACCGGGACAAACGGATTTTCGAGGAGGAAATGGCCTGGTACGGAAAGCGGGAGTACGGAAAAGATGAGGACAAACTGACCGCGGAAGAACTGGACCGGGTCCGGGAGATCCTCCAAAACCGGCAGAACGACAAAAATACCCATAATTTCAGCATTGACAGGATCCGGGACGAGAAATTCAAGCCCGGCCTCTTCCGTCGACATTTCAAGGCCTGGACCCGCTGGGAGATCAACGACGCCCGCTACAAGACCACGGGAGATTTCCTGAAATCCCTGCAGGAAGTGAACGCGGGCCTCACGTACTCCTACAAGCGTCTCGGCGTAGGTTACGCGGTGACCATCAACAACGGCTGGTCGGGGACAAACTGGATCGACAAGGATCTGGAGCACAAGATTTCCCTGCACGCCAAGGTGGGAAAACCGAGCCGGAGCTGGAATTTCGAGACTTACGCCCGGTTTTATGACAAACGAAACGATTCGACGGTCAACCCTTCCAAACGAAAAGCCTCTCTGGAGGCTCTGGGCATAGAGATCGGGAAAGAATTCGGCTATTATCAATGGGCGGTCTCGGGGGAAGCGGGCTATAACGCGACGATCAAAGATTACGAATGGAAAGTGGCCCTGCAGTTTACGCTGCTGACATTCCCGAATAACGCCATATTCGGCCTTGGCGCCCAACGAAAGAGCAGCGGCAAGACGTCTCCGGCGACGTATCTTTTTAACGGAATCAAACCGGAGCGCGCGCTGGACGATTGAAAACATTTTATACAGAGGCACAGAGAAAAATAGAAAATTTGTCAATATAAAGGAGGAAACAAAGCACATGAAAGAAGTATATGAAAAAGGAATGAATATGTTTGCCGTCGCGAAGGATTTCGGCGAAGAAGTGGCCAAAAAAGCCGTCGCCGCAAGTATCGGAGGGACGCTCTATGACATGGGGACCATTCTCCCGGAAGACACAAAAGCCGGAGATATCCGGTTTATCTTGCGGGACAGCGAAAAGGGGGAGGAAATCCTCCGTCACTCAACGGCCCACCTGATGGCCCACGCGGTCATCAGACTCTTTCCCGGGACAAAAGTCGCCATAGGCCCCGCCATTGAAAACGGCTTCTACTACGATTTCGACCCGCCCCGGGAATTTACCGAGGAAGATTTGCCGGCAATCGAAGCCGAAATGAAAAAAATCGTCAAAGAAAACGTCAAAATCGAGCGAATTCTGATGACAAGGGACGAGGCCCTGGCTTTTTTTGAAAAAGCGGGAGAACCGTATAAAGTGGAAATTATCAAAGAAATCGCTCAGGGGGACGTGCTCTCGTTCTACAAGGAAGGAGAATTCATCGATCTGTGCAGAGGACCCCACGTCCCTTCCACAGGCGCTCTGAAAGCCTTCAAGCTGCGCTCGGTGGCCGGCGCTTACTGGCGCGGGGATTCCAAAAACAAAATGCTCCAGCGAATTTACGGCTACGCTTTCTCCGACCAGGAAAAACTGGACAATTTCCTCAAGATGATGGAAGAAGCGGAAAAAAGAGATCACCGGAAATTGGGGAAAGAGCTTGATCTTTTCATGATCAGCGAATACGGTCCGGGCTTCCCCTTCTGGCTCGAAAAAGGCATGGCCCTCCGGAACGCCCTCCAGAGCTTCTGGCTGGAAATTCACCGGAAAAACGGCTATGAATTTGTGCAGACGCCCATCATGTTAAACCGGCAGCTGTGGGAAATTTCCGGCCACTGGTTCAACTACCGGGAGAATATGTACACCTCGGAAATCGATGATACGGAATTTGCCATCAAACCCATGAACTGCCCCGGCGGCATGTTGATCTATAAAAACGGGCTGCATTCCTACAGGGATCTCCCGATCCGGACGGGGGAACTGGGACTCGTGCACCGGCATGAGGCCAGCGGCGCCCTGAGCGGGCTTTTCAGAGTCAGGACCTTCACCCAGGACGACGCCCACATCTTTATGCGGGAAGACCAGATTACCGATGAAATCTGCGGCGTGATCCTGCTCTACAAAAAAGTTTATGACGTGTTCAATCTGGATTTTACCATCGAACTTTCCACAAGACCCGAAGAAACATATATCGGCGAGATCGCAACCTGGGATATCGCCGAAAAGGCCCTGGCGTTGGCCTGTGAAAAAGCGGGCTTCTCTTACAAATTGAACCCCGGCGACGGCGCCTTCTACGGCCCCAAGCTGGATTTCAAGCTCCGGGACTCCATGGGAAGAATCTGGCAGTGCGGGACGATCCAGCTGGATATGAATCTGCCCGAACGCTTTGATTTGACCTATGTGGCCGAAGACGGGACAAAGAAGCGGCCCATCATGATTCACCGGGCGCTCTTCGGATCCATTGAGCGCTTTGTGGGAATCCTCATCGAGCACTACGCGGGCGCCTTCCCCCTGTGGCTGGCCCCTGTGCAGGTCAAGATCCTGACGATCAACGACGATGTTGCGCCCTACGCGAAAAAAGTCTACGACGCCCTTTTGGACAAGAATATCCGGGTGGAGCTGGACGACCGCGTCGAAACCATCGGCTACAAGATACGGGAAGCCAACGGGAAATATAAAGTGCCGATCCAGCTCATCATCGGAAAGAACGAAATGGAGAAAAATGAAGTAAACGTCAGAAAATACGGCTCGGCCCAACAGAAAAACGAAAGTCTGGACGGATTCTTGAGTCATATTGTGGAAGACGCAAAGGTGCGATATTAGAAGAAGCGCGCGGCGCTAAATTCCCGCCGCGGCCAAAGCCTGCCGGATGTCCTCTATAATATCCTCCGGATCTTCGAGACCCAGGGAGAGCCGGAAAAAGCCTTTATGAAATTCTTCGGGATAGAGATACTGCCGCTCGTCGTTTTCTCCCAGGAATACGACGAGACTCTCGTCGTGGCCGAGAGAAACGGCGTTTGTCAGAACCCTGAGCTTGCTTACAAAACGATTGTGCCCGTCATGGTCCGTATGGAGTCCGAAGGCAAGGACGCCGCCGAATCCGGCGGGCATCTGTTTTTTCGCGACTTCATGCCCTTTGTGGCTTTCAAGGCCGGGATAGGCCACAAAGCGGACCTGGGGTTGGGCCTCCAGGAATCGCGCCACTTTCAAGGCCGTTTCATTGTGCTGGCGCATTCGCAAGGGCAGCGTCACAGCCCCCCGCATAATGAGCCAGGCGTTGAAGGGGCTGATGGTTCCCCCGAGATTGACCATGGCGTCGGAGCGGATCCGGTCGATAAAGACCCTTTCGCCGAATACGGCGCCGCCCATGGCGTCTCCGTGCCCGTTGATGTACTTTGTGAGACTCTCCACCACAAGGTCGGCCCCCAATTCCAGCGGCCGCTGGTCATAGGGCGAGGCGAAGGTGTTGTCGACGCTGAGAAGCGCCCCCGCCTCGCGGGCGATCTCGGCGATGGCGGCGATATCACTGACTTTGATGGTCGGGTTTGAAGGCGTCTCAATATGAATCAGCTTCGTATTTTTTTTCACGGCGGCCTTTACCAGTTCCGTCCGGCTGCTGTCCACCAAGGTGTGCTCCACGCCGAATTTGGAAGGAAACAGTTCGTGCAGCAGGCGATAGGCGGCGATATAGGTGGAGTCCGAAATGATCACGTGATCCCCCGATTTCAGAAACGAAAAGAACACGCCCGCCAAGGCCGCCACGCCGGAAGCCAATACCACGCAATCGGGCGCGTTGTGCAAAAGCGCCAGTTTTTCCTGCAGATATCGCTGGTTCGCACCGCCGTTTCTCGTGTAGATGCTCCCGTCGGAAGAGCTCCAGTTGATGTCCGAGGGATCATAGGGCAGCTCATAACTGTTTGCCATGGTAATGGGCCGCCTGATGGCTCCTGTTTCTCCGTCCACTTCATTGCCGCCGTGCACCGCCCGGGTGGAAAATCCGAACGTTCCGTCAATATTTTTCCTGCTCATACCTGTTTTCTGCCTCCTCTGATATCTTTTGAATTTCCTGTGTTTCTTTCTTTCGTACAATAATTACATATTTTTGAAAAATTGTCAAGCGGATATTTTTTACAGTGCATGTCAAGAATAGTTCGCTTATGGGAATAAATGCCATTTTGCGCCGCTTATCACATCCATGCCCCATGGGCTTTTTTTTATGTTGCTTTTTGGTGAAAATGTGGTATCATAAGGTTAGAGGCCAATTTTTTCATCTTTTTCAGAGGAGGATTATTTGATGTTCAAGAAAACGGAAATATTAAAAAGAATAACGGACGTAGGCATTGTGGCCGTGGTCCGGGCCGAAAGCACGGCGGAGGCCATACGGATATCCAAAGCCTGTATCGAGGGCGGCATACCAGCCATCGAAGTGACCTACACGGTCCCGGGCGCCACGGAAGCCATCAAAGCCCTGAAGGCCGAGATTGATCCCGGGCAGCTCATTATCGGCGCGGGGACGGTACTTGACGCCGTGACCGCAAGGATCGCCATATTGGCAGGGGCCGAGTATATCGTATCTCCGGGTTTTGACGAGGAGACGGCGAAACTCTGCAATCTCTATCAGGTTCCCTATATGCCCGGTTGTCTCACGATCACGGAAATGATGCGCGCCATGTCTTTCGGCTGCGAGATTCTGAAACTATTCCCGGGAAGCGCCTTCGGACCCGACTATGTGAAGGCCGTCAAAGGGCCTCTGCCCACGGTCAACATCATGCCCACGGGCGGCGTCAGCATCGACAACATCGAAGCCTGGTTCGCCAACGGCGTTGTGGCCTGCGGCGCGGGGGGCAAATTGGCCAGCGGGACCAGCGAAGAGATTACGAAAACGGCAAAGGCCTTTGTGGAAAAAATCGCGGCGCTGCGCGCCAAAAAGAAATAAAAATTTCAACGAGCGAGATGATGATGGATGGAAAAGATCGTTACCTTCGGGGAAATCATGCTGCGCCTGACGCCGCCCGAATACAGCAAAATCAACCAGGCCACGAGCTTCACGGCCAATTACGGAGGCGGGGAGGCCAATGTGGCCGTTTCCCTGGCCCATTTCGGGCACAGGACGTTTTTCCTTTCGAAGCTGCCGCCCAATATTTTGGGCGATTCGGCGATCCAGCATCTGCGGGGGCACGGAGTCAACACGGACTATGTGATCCGCGGATCCACGACCCTGGGGATCTATTTTCTCGAAACGGGCTTTGGCGGCAGACCGTCCAAAGTCATCTATAATCGCAAACATTCGGCCATTACCCGGATCGAGGCCGAAGAGGTGAATTTTGAGGAAATCTTCCGGGACGCCACCTGGTTTCACGTGTCGGGGATCTCGCTGGCCCTCGGGGAAAAAGTCCGGAAAACGGTGCTGCTTTGCCTCAAGGCCTGCAAGGAATACGGCGTCACCGTCTCTTTCGACTTCAATTACCGGTCGAAACTCTGGACCGTAGAGGAAGCCATTCCCCAGTACAGAAAAGTCATGCCTTACGCAGACATCGTCTTTGCCTCGGAATTTGACTGCGAGACCATCCTAAGCGTCAAGGCCGACAGCGGGGCGCTCCTTTCTCCCAACGAGCGGCGGGGGAACCTCTTCCGGAAGACCATCAACAAATACGGCCTGCGTTATATTTTCGGAACGGACCGGATCATCTACAGCGCCACGGAAAACAGCCTCTCGGCTTATTGTTTTTCCGAGACGACGGAAAAATATACCGACCCGATCCGTTTCAATATTTATGACCGGATCGGAGGCGGCGACGCCTTTGCGGCGGGCGTGATCCACGGCCTGTTGGAAAAGCCCGACGACCCGGCCTGGGCGCTCAATTTCGGACTGGTGACTTCCGTTTTGAAGCACACGATTTACGGGGATGTCTGTGTGCTGAATTGCGAGGATATCCTCGACTATATGAAAAATTCCGGCGTCAAAGGCGTCGAACGCTGAAAAAAACATACACTGGAGGGAAACGATGATTATAGGAAAGATCAAAGATCTCAAATTATACAAAGGCCTGGGCCCGAACATTGATAAGGCAATCGATTACGCGCTTTCCACCGATTTGCTCTCTTTGCCCGTGGGGAAACAGGACATTGACGGCAAAAATATTTATATCAACCGGCAGTCCTATACGGGAAAAGCGCCGGCGGACTGCGCCGCGGAAAACCACAATGACTATCTCGACCTGCAGATTGTCCTCAAAGGCAGCGAAGGCTTCGGCTACGCCGACATCGGAAACGCTACGCTCAAAGCCCTGGAGCCCTACAATCCCGAAAAAGACGTCGCCAAGTACACCTGCACCGACGAAACGACCTACATCATGACCGAAGGCTCCTTCGCCCTGGTATTCCACGAAGACATCCACCGGCCCCAGATCCGCGTAAACGAGGAGAAAGTGGAAAAAGCGGTGATCAAGATCAAAATTTGAATTTCCATAGAGAACCAATCAAGAGAACCAATCAAAAGTAGGAGGATGATAATTCATGGCAAAAATCGTGACGTTGGGGGAGATCATGCTGCGGCTGTCCTCTCCGGGATTTTCAAGGCTGGTGCAATCCCAGTCCTTTGACGTTGTCTACGGGGGAGGAGAGGCCAATGTGGCGGTGTCCGCCGCCAATTACGGACATGACGCCTATTTTGTGACCAAACTGCCGAAGCATGAAATCGGTGAAAGCGCCCTGACGACGTTGCGTCGTTACGGCATCAAGACCGACTATATCGCCAGAGGCGGCGAAAGACTGGGGATTTATTTTCTCGAATCGGGCTCTTCGGTCCGGCCTTCGAAAGTAATCTATGACCGGGCGCATTCGGCCATTGCCGAAGCGGACCCCAAAGATTTCGATTTTGATAAAATCATGGAAGGGGCTTCCTGGTTCCATTGGTCGGGAATTACCCCCGCCATCAGCGATAAAGCGGCGGAACTCACAAAACTCGCCAGTGTCGCCGCGAAAAAGCACGGCGTCACCGTATCGGTGGACCTCAATTTCCGGAAAAAGCTCTGGTCCAAAGAAAAGGCCCAGTCCATCATGCGGCCGCTGATGGAATACGTGGACGTCTGCATAGGAAACGAGGAAGACGCGGAACTTTGTCTGGGATTCAAGCCCGAGTCCGACGTGACGGCGGGGAAAACCAGCGCCGAGGGCTACAAAGGCATTTTCAAACAAATGGCCGATCAGTTCAAGTTCAAATACGTCATTTCCACGCTGCGGGAATCCCTCAGCGCTTCCCACAACGGCTGGAAAGCCTTGATTTACAACGGCAGCGAATTCTATGAGTCCAGGCGTTATGACCTGTTGCCCATCGTGGATCGCGTCGGAGGCGGCGACGCTTTTTCCGGCGGCATCATCCACGGACTTTTGACTTGGCCCGACAATCAGGGAAAAGCCCTGGAGTTCGCGGTGGCGGCTTCAGCCCTGAAGCATACGATCCCCGGCGATTTCAACCTCGTCAGCCTCGATGAAGTGGAGACCCTGGCGGGCGGCGACGCCTCGGGACGAGTGCAGCGCTGAAAAATCAAAACAATCTCGCGCGGCGGCGCAAATGCGCGGAAGGAATCTTGCCGCGCAACGTTTGCGGCCGACAGACGCCGAGATGGATAAAAATACCCCGGACCGGAAATGTTCGGGGTTTTTTATTGTAATTTCCGCGAAAATGTGGTATAAATGGATAAGGGAAATCACGGCGGCGTATTCACGGAAAAAGGAAAAGAAGGACAGACATGAAAAAAACGGTTTTTTTTTATAACGAGCAAAAAGATCTGGCGAGAAAAATATATCAAAAAAGTATGATTTATTTCAAAGAGCGGCGCGTGGAAATACTCCCGGCAGAGGAGATATCCCGGGCCGATTTTGTGGTGAGCATCGGCGGCGACGGGACGCTCCTGCAAAGCTTCCGGGAAATCATCAAAAATGAAAATCTGTTTGTGATCGCCATCAACGCCGGCAGTCTCGGCTTTCTGACGGAAATCCGGGAAGAGGGCGTATTCGAGATCTATGACGAATACCTGTCGGGCGACTTCAAATGGGAGGAACGCCATATCCTGGAAATCCGTTACCGGGATAAAATCTGCCACGCCCTGAACGAATTGCTCATTTCCAAGGACGAAGCCATCGCCAAGGTCATCCGGACAAAATTTTCCTCCGACGGCGAATACATGTGCGTCTACAAAGGGGACGGCGTCATTGTCTCGACCCCTACGGGATCGACGGCCTACTCCATGTCGGCCGGCGGGCCCATTGTGAAGTCGGGCCTGAAGGTGATCGTCATCACGCCCCTGGCGCCGCACAATCTCAATACGCGACCCATTGTGGTGGGCGGAGAGGAATGCCTTTCCCTGGAGATGATCGACGAGGGACGGACGGGAACCCTGCTCATCGACGGCCATACGAGCGAGGTTCTGCTGCCTTTTGAAAAAATCAGCGTCCGTTATTGTGAAAAAACACTGAGACTGATCATTCCGAAGCATCGGAATTACTACAGCGTGCTGCGTGAAAAGCTGAAATGGGGGGACAATTTATGCTGAAGGAACTGCGGATCGAAAACCTTGCCATCATCAAAAATGTGTCCATGGAATTTGACGAAGGGCTCGTGGTCCTGACCGGGGAAACGGGCGCCGGGAAATCCATCATTCTGAGCGGGATCAATCTGCTGATCGGGGAAAAAGCTTCGTTCGACATGATTCGAAGCGGCGAGGAGAATCTGATCGCCCAGGGGATATTTTCCCTGACGTCGGAGCAGGCGAAGGAAGTGGAAAACCTGGGGATCATGCTCTTCGGGGAGCAGGAGCTCATCATCCGCCGGATTTATGACCGCAGCGGCAAGGGAAAGGCTTTTGTAAACGACGCCCGGGTGACGTTGAACGCGCTCCGGGACATCGCCGAAAACCTCATCGACATCGTGGGCCAGCATTCCCACCAGATGCTCCTTCACAAGGGAAACCACATCAAATTGCTCGACCAATTCCTCGGAGAAGAGGGAAAAAGGCAAAAGGAAAGCGTTTTTCAAATATACAGGAAATATATAGAAATCAATCGGAAAATAGAAGAGACGGAGAATTTCAGAAAAGAAAACAAAGAAAAAAGGGAATTATATTCCTTCCAATTGCAGGAAATCGATAAAGTGAACCCCCGCCCGGAGGAGGACGTCCTGCTGGAGGACGAATATAAGCGTATGTTCCACGCGGAAATGATCCGGGAGAAAATTGCGGAAGGAAGGATTGTCCTGAGTGGCAGGGAGTACAACATCCTGTCGCTGTTGAAAAGCGTCGTCAAGAGTATAGAGAGTATCGCCAAATACGGCGAGGAGTACGGAGAATTGCTGGAGCGGCTCGAAAAGGCCTGGTACGAGATTGAAGACTGCGACGATATCCTGAAGACGCTGGAAAGCGGCATAGAAGTCGACGAAAGAGAACTGGCGCGCATGTCCGACAGGCTTGACGCCCTGGCGCTGCTCAAAAGAAAATACGGCGCCACCGTCGGGGAAATCCTTGAGTACCGGTGCGAAATCGCGCAGCAGCTGCAAAATTACGACGACAGCGCGGAAGAATCCCATCGCCTGCGCGGGGAAAAGGAAAAAATAGCGGAGGAATATCGAAGGGAGGCGGAGATATTGTCCCGCATGCGAAGGGAAAAAGCCGCGGAAATCAAGTCCCTGCTCGAAAGGGAACTTTGCGAGCTCAATATGGAAAACGCCCGGTTTGAGGCCCGCATTGCGGAAACCGGCGAATTGTCGGCAAACGGCCTCGACGACGTGGAATTTTTTATTTCCACCAACGCCGGGGAAGAGGTGAAGCCCCTGTGGAAAATCGCGTCCGGCGGCGAAGTGAGCCGGATCATGCTGGCGCTCAAAGTGATCTTTTCCAGGGTCGACAATATCCCGATCCTGATCTTTGACGAAATTGACACGGGCGTCGGCGGCGAGACCATCCGAAAAATCGCGGCAAAACTGAAAAATATCGGTTCCCACACCCAGGTCATCTCCATCACCCACTCGCCCATCATCGCGTCCAAGGCCATGGAACAACTGCTGATCAAAAAAGAAACCCGGGATAACGCCACGGTGACGCTGGTGGAAAAGCTGACGCCGGAAGACCGCGTTTTGGAAATCGCCAGAATGCTGGCGGGAGAAGCGGTAACCCCCAGCGTCCTGGCCCACGCCCGGGAACTTCTCTCGGAAATCTGAAGACTGTCCGCAAAATGGAAGGAGCAGAGCTATGGATTCCATCTGGAAATTTCTGGAATACGCAAGAAATATCGGCAACATCAATGACAAGACTTTCCGGATTTACGAAAAAGACATCAACGACCTGCGCGTGTGGCTCAAAGGGCGGGAACTTCTTATGGAGCAGGCAAATACCGCGGACTTGGCGGAATATTTCGGAATGTTGAAAAAGAAATACAAGACAAAAACCGTCTATCGAAAAATCAGTTCCATCCGCAATTTCTACAAATATCTGCTGGAAAAAAAAGTCATCGACAAAATTCCCATGGGAAGCTACAATTTTGAGCCTGTCCCCCTGAGCGACGAACATTTTCTCACCCGGGAGGAATTTGACCTCCTGCTTTCCCAATTTCCCGATACGGAAGAGGGATTGCGGGAAAAAATACTGACGGAGTTGATCTACGAGACCTCCTTGAAAAACACGGAGCTTTTCACACTGGAAATGAGGGATTTGCGCCGCTATGAATACAAGTCCATCCTGTTCCTGAAAAAAGGACAATTCAGCACAAAAGACCTGCCTTCCGCGTTGGAACAGGAAATCCGCCGTTACGCCGCCCTGTATCCCCAAGGGAATCTTTTTGACCGGAAATATCAGAAAATCTTCGGGGGACATCTGACTGAATACGGCGTGCAGGCTGGATTTCAGAACAAAATCACCGGAAGTCTCCTGCGAAACAGCAAAATGCTCAACCAACGCAAAGAAACGGAAGGAGACGGCAGCTTCTTCCAAAAACTCAAGGAGTGTTATATGGCAATCGGGATCGGGGATGACCCCCAATGAAAGCAGGATTCATCGCCGTAGTCGGCAGGCCCAACGTGGGAAAATCCACGCTCATTAACAAACTTGTCTCCGAGAAGGTGGCCATCGTCTCGGACAAATCCGGGACGACCCGGGAAAACATCCGCGGCATTCTGAACCGGGGCGGCAACCAGTACATCTTTATCGACACGCCGGGCATCCACAAGCCGAGGAATCTTTTGGGGGATTACATGACCCAAAACGCCGTCGGCGTCCTCTCGGAAGTGGACGTGATTATGTTTGTCCTGGACGGGACCGTCCCCGTGGGTACGGGCGACCGATTTGTCATGGAGCGCATCCTTGAGGCAAAACGGGTCCCGCGGATCATCGCTTTGAATAAAACGGACAAGCTTTCGGACGCGGCGCTCCTTGAAAAAAAAGCGGAAATCGAAGAAAAATTGACAAAATTCGACGGTTATATTGAAATATCCGGTAAATACGGCTTTGGACTCGAACGGCTTTTGGCCGCCGTGGACCCTTTTCTTGAGGAAGGGATCTGTTATTATCCCGAGGATATGTATACGGATATGCCCACCTACCGGATCATCACGGAGATCATCCGGGAGAAAATTCTGCAGAAGACCCGGGATGAAATCCCGCATTCGGTGGCCATTGAGCTGATTCATACGGAACAGCGGAAAAAGAGCGCCGACCTCTTTCAGGCCAATATCTATGTGGAAAGAAATTCCCAGAAGGGGATTGTAATCGGGAAAAACGGGCGTTTGCTCAAGGAAATCGGAACGGAGGCGAGGCTCGAGATCGAAAAACTGCTAAATCATCCGGTCTATCTCGAACTTTGGGTCAAAGTCAAGGAAGACTGGCGCAAGAAAAAGCCTTTTCTGAGGGAAATGGGCTACGCGCCCGAGAAAGGAATGTGAAGATAAAGAAATGTTGAAACTCTTTTTGCAGTATTACAAGCCCTATAAAAAAATGTTTTTACTGGACCTCTTCGTGGCTATGGTCGCGTCGGTCTGCGGCCTCGTCTATCCGATGATGACGCGGGAAATCATCAACAACGTGCTGCCTGCCCGCAATTACCGGATGTTTATGATCTTCGCGGCGGCGCTGATAGCAATCTATCTGATCCGGATGTTCTGCAACTATTTTATGCAGTACTGGGGGCATCTGGTCGGCGTCGGCATGCAGGCCGACATGCGCCGGGACGTCTATGAGCACCTGCAGGAACTCCCGGTCCGCTATTTTGACAGCAACCAGACCGGGACCATTATGTCGCGGATCGTAAACGACCTGCAGGAGGTCTCGGAACTGGCCCACCACGGGCCCGAGGATCTTTTCATTTCTTTTATAATGCTCTTTGGCTCCTTTGTGATTCTGCTCCGGATCAATGTGGCCCTGACCCTGATCCTGTTTGTTTTTTTTCCGCTCATCGTTTTTTTC
>JAISST010000141.1 GCA_031272945.1 Fusobacteriaceae bacterium | reverse complement strand
TCCGTCATGCGTTGGTTCGAATCCAACCACCCCAGCCAAAAAAGAGAAACGATGCGGAGAAAAGCAGTGATTCATTGACTTTTCTTCTTTTTTTTATGGTATGATTTGGATAGAACACCGACTTTGTATATAGAACCATTTCGCACATATTTTCGCTTATTTGTATACAGACAAGAATAATCTATTTTTTTGTCGCTTATTCATTTGTATTTATTGGTGTTTTGTGTTAAAATAGGATGACTGAAATCAATCGCATTTTTGGAAAGGGAGAATGCTATGGACAAGATGACCGGGACAAATGCGCCGACGCCTTTACGGGAGGCGGTACGACAGGAAATGAGCCCAAAACGCTATGCGCATACGCTGGGGGTCGTGGAACAGGCCCTGACTCTTTCCGCCCCTTACGGGCTGGACCCGCTTCGGGTGGAAACGGCGGCTTTGTTGCATGACATCTGCAAAGAGTGGTCCCGGGAGGACATGCGAAAAATGGTTCTGCAATATTATCCCGAAACGCTGAAAGAGAACGATCTGGAAAGCGTGGACATTATGCATGGTTTTGCGGGGGCTGCGCTGGCCGCGCATTATTTCCACGTGGAAGACCCGGAAATACTGGAGGCCATATGCTGTCACACGGTCGGTAAGGCCGGTTTGTCCTTGCTCGGAAAGATTATTTACATCGCCGACGCCACGGAACAGGGCAGACGCTATCCCGAGGCGGAGGAAATCCGTCGGCGGACGGCCCTTGATCTCGACGAAGGGATCCGCTCCCAATTGGCCCATATTGTCAGCCGCCTTACGAAAGCCGGAAAGTATATTCATCCCAACACATTGGAAATGCAGGCCTGGCTTGCCGGGAACCTGCGGATGGAAACAAATTAAAAACAGGGGGAACAAATGGAATCGGAAAGAGAACTGGAGAAACTGAAAACTGTCCTTTCGCAAGAGGGAAGAGGTCTGAAATATGACGAACTGGTATCGCTTTGCAACTGGCAGGAACTGCCGAAAAAAGAGGTCAAAGGCGCCCTCAGGGAATGGATCGCCGCGGGAGAAATCACGGTCAACAAAAAAAACAGATACAACATTCCGGATATGCATAACGTGCGTAAGGGCGTCGTCTCCATGACCACGGACCGCTACGGCTTTGTGGACACGGAAGAAGGCGGGATATTCGTACCGGGGGGCGATCTGAAAAACGCCGTGGACGGAGACGTCGTCCATGTACGGATTCTGCCGGCAGGAGAGGATGGAAAGCGTCAGGGAAAGATCGTCCGGGTGCTCAAAAGAAATAAAAATACGGTGATCGGCATATTCAAACAGAGCGGGGACTTCGCCTTCGTCATGCCTACCGGGAGTTTCGGCCGGGATATCTATATCTCGACCCATATGATGCAAAACGCCAAAGACAATGACCTCGTATCCGTGGAGATAGTGGACTGGGGCAATGAGGTCAAAAAGCCTTCGGGAAAGATCCTCCGTATCCTGGGCGACGCCGCCGATACGGAAAATCTCATCGAAGCCCTTCTTGTGAATGAAGGACTGACGGAAGCTTTTCCCGAAGACGCCCTAAAAGAGGCAAGAAGTATCCCCGCAGGCGTTACGGCGGAAGAGCGGAAGGGCAGGGCGGACCTGACAAAACTTCCCATTATCACCATTGACGGCGACGACGCCAAGGATCTCGACGACGCCGTCTATGTGGAAAAACTGTCCAACGGAAACTTCAAGCTCATCGTGTCCATTGCCGACGTCTCCCACTATGTGAAGGAAGGAAGCCCGCTGGATAACGAAGCCTTCCGCCGGGGAAATTCCGTCTACCTTGTGGACAGGGTACTCCCCATGCTGCCACGGGAGTTGTCAAACGGCATCTGTTCGCTGAATGAAGGCGAGGAAAAGCTCACGTTCTCCTGCCGGATGGAAATCGGCCCCGACGGGGAAGTGGAGGATTATGACATCTACAAATCCGTGATCCGAAGCGCGCGCCGCATGACTTACCGCAATGTCAACCGCTTATTGTCCGGCGAGGAGGAGTACCCCGCGGACTGCGGAAATTTGCGGGAGATGCTCGGGAATATGGTCGAGCTGTCCAGGATTTTACAGAAAAAAAAGCACAAACGAGGCAATATTGACTTTGACATCCCGGAAATCAAGGTGACCCTTGACGACGAAGGCAAGGTGGAAAAAATCGAGACCCGGGAACGGGGAGAGGCCGAAAGGCTGATCGAGGATTTCATGGTGGCCGCCAATGAAACCATTGCCGAGGATCTGTATTATTCCGATATACCGGCGGTTTACAGGACCCATGAGAAGCCCGAGGAAGAGCGGCTGACGGAGTTGAACCGGATTTTGCGCAAATTCGGCTACAGAGTCAGTTCCGCCGACAAAGTCCATCCGCGGCAATTCCAGGAAGTCATTGAAAAATCGAGAGAAGAGGGCGTCAACCCTCTGATCCACAAGCTGATCCTCATGTCGTTGAAGCAGGCCCAGTATACGGTGGAAAATATGGGTCATTTCGGTCTTGCGTCGAAGTGTTACACGCATTTTACTTCCCCGATCCGGCGTTACGCGGATCTCTTGGTGCACAGGATCCTCACCGGGCGATTGTGCCGCGCGTCAGGAACGCGGGACGCGGTCAGAGACCGCCGGAGCCTTCCGGATGTCTGCCTGCACATTTCCCAGACGGAGCGTGTGGCCATGCGCGCCGAATTCGAGAGCATCCGGATCAAGACCGTCGAATACATGAGCGGCAGGATCGGAGAGGAATTCACGGGCGTCATCGTCGGCTTTACGAAAAAGAAGATCTTTTTCAATACGGAGGAAGGGGTCGAATGCTATTGGGACCTGGTGGAAGCGGATCATTACTACGAGCTTGACGAGGACAATTACGTCATGGTGGACCGCAACGGCCCCGACCGGTTTCATATCGGAGACAGACAGTCGATCACCGTGGTCCGTACGGATATCGTTCATCTTGAAGTTGAGGTGGTTCCCAGTCGCTTTTTACCGGGAAACTGACAAAAAAGATCTGTATGAAAAATGAACAAGACCGCCGTTTCTTGTATAATTCCTTCAAGGATCATTCAAAAAATCTTTCGAAAATTTGCATATCCTATTGACAAAAAATTCAAAATGTTATATACTTTTATTGAAATAATAAAAAAATTGAAATGCGTTCCGCATTGTGGAATATCGGTCGTCTGTCTCCCGATTACGGGGACGGCCGGATTCCCGTCTGAATTCTCAATATAGTACGAGTTGATTACAGGAGGAATCATGAAAAAATTTTTCAAGGCAAGTATGTCGGCAGTATCGTTTTTTGCAATTTTGTTGTGTTTTATGGGCGTACGGTTGACGGCGGCCGTGGATCGCGGCAGTGAATTCATCACGGTGGCCACGGGACCCTCCAGCGGGATCTATTTCCCCATCGGCGCGGCCTTCGCGGAAGCTCTGAAAGCGGGCGGATACAAGACCAGTTCCCAGTCTACCGGCGCTTCGGCTCAGAATATCACCATGATCCAGAAAGGCGAAGCGGAAATCGCCATTGCCATGCAGGATTCCGTTATGCAGGCCTATGACGGCTTCGGCGCCTACAAGACGGCGGACAAGAATCTGCGCGCGATGATGCGCTTGTGGCCCAACTATGTACAGTTGGTAACGCTGGAAAATACCGGGATCAAAAGCCCGGCTGATTTGAAAGGCAAGAGAGTAGGCGTCGGCGCCCCCAATTCCGGCGTGGAACTCAACGCCCGGATGATTTATGAAGCCTACGGATTGACGTATGAGGACAGCAAAGTGGATTATCTCTCTTACGGTGAAGCCATCGACCAGATGAAGAACGGGCAGTGCGACGCGGCCTTCGTGACATCGGGGCTTCCCAACGGGACCGTAATGGAACTGGCCACCCAGTACAAGATGGTCATCGTGCCCATAGACGGCGCGGGCAGAGACGGACTCGTCTCCAAGTATCCTTTCTTCGCCAAGACCGTAATCCCCGCGGGCACTTACAACAACAAAGAGGACGTGCAATCGGTATTTGTGTATAACATCATGCTCGTCGGCAAAGATATCGAAGCGGACGTGGTCTATGACATGATGAAAGTGATTTTCGAGAATATCGGTACGATCAAAGCTTCCCACAACGCGGCGGACAAGAATATTGACGTTACGTTCGGCGTGGAAGACATCACGATCCCTCTGCACGACGGCGCTGCGAAATATTGGAAGGAAGCCGGTTACAAGACGCCTCTGAACTGAGGATATAACGTTCCCTCCCCTTATTAAAGGGGAGGGAACATCAGAATATCCCAAAGGATTTTGTAACGGGAAACAACCCTATGAATTTTAAAAAATTACAAATTTTCGTTTTCATCGTATGCCTTGCCGTTGCGGCGTCCGTTCTTTTGTTTTTGAGAAACAAAGGGACCCATACGCTGATCATCTCCCATCAATTGACGGGAGAGCGGTATTACACGGGTAAAATCCGGGAACAGGACGTTTTGTCCTTTGGCTGGATTCATTCATTTGAACATGTGGACTGGGATGAATATTACAGAGTGGAAAAAAAGAGATTCCATCTTTTTACAATAGCCGTCGGCGGATTTGGCGCCGGTATTCCCGCGGAAATGGATTGCACGTACCGGTATGAGAACGGGCTGATCTATATGGAAAACATCAAGGGAAGCGTATTCCCGGAATTCAACTGGATCAACTCACAGACGCAGCTGAAATACATTTCTGTCAATGATCACGTGATCCTGAAGGGAAGCGACCTTCCGGAACACGGAAGAATCAAGTTATCTTTGAAATAGTGCAGATAAGGAGTAAATTATGGCGAATACCATCGACAAAGTCGATCAGGAACAGCGGGTAGACGAACAGGTCATTCTGGAGAAATTTGAAAAGGAGAGCCGCACGAGAACGTTCATCAATCCCCTGGTTGATAAGATCATCATGTGGACGGCCATTTTGGTTACATTGTATCATCTGCTGTATTCATCAGGGGATTTCATGCCGGAAACATTGCGGCACAGGGCAATTCACGTATCGGCAATTCTGTTTCTGGGATTTGCCTATTATCCCGCTTTTCGTAAATCCAGCCGGAAAGTGATCGCCTGGTATGATTATCTTTTGATGTTGTTGTCCGTTTCGATTGCGGTTTATATGTGGATTAACTATACGAGTATCGTAGATCGGGCGGCAAACCCGACGACGCCGGATATTGTCATGGGAACGATTCTTGTCTTGCTGGTTTTGGAAGCCTCCCGCCGTATTACCGGCATGGCGTTGCCGATTATCGGGCTTTGTTTCATTATTTATTCACTGATGGGCGTCAAAGGGGGATTGATCAAAATCAATTTCCCGGGACTCTTTATGCATCGCGGAACATCCTGGTCCAGCCTGATCGGACATCTCTTTATCAATACGGAAGGAATTTACGGCACCTCCGTAAATGTTTCGTCGACGTATATTTTCCTGTTTATCGTATTCGGCGAAGTCATGAACAAATGCGGAATGGGCGCCTTCTTCAATGATCTCGCCATCAGCGTGGCCGGAGGAACGAAGGGGGGACCCGCCAAGGTATCAACGTTGGCGGCGGGACTTTTGGGCATGATAAACGGTTCGGCCATCGCCAATGTGGTAACAACCGGGTCCTTTACGATTCCGCTGATGAAAAAAACCGGTTATTCAAAAGAATTTGCGGGGGCGGTTTCGGCCACTGCCTCGGTGGGCGGTCAGCTTATGCCGCCGGTTATGGGCGCCGCAGCCTTTATCATGGCGGAAACCCTTGGCATTCAGTACAGCCAGATCATCGTATACGCCGCGGTGCCTGCGGTCATTTACTATCTGGGGATTCTGTTCCAGATTCATATGCGGGCGTCCAAGGATAATCTGGTAGGGCTTCCCAAGGACCAGTTACCCAGCTTTAAAGCGACTGTAATGAAATACTGGCATTTGATTTTCCCCATTGCCATTCTGATGTATATGCTGTTTTTCAGTGGATATACCTTGATTTTCGGCGCGTACATTACGGTAATCTGGACGATTATGATCGCGCAGACCCGGGAAGGATCCCGCATGAAACTTGGAATCAAACCCTTTGTGTGCATCGCCTTTTTCTTGATTTATCTGCTACGGATACGGCTGCTGGCGTTGGTACTGCCCGGCGTGAATCCTTTATATTTTGACGCGATCTGGATTGCGCTTTTGATCGCGCTGATCATCAAATCCCGGATGAGCGCCAAGGACTTGACCGGAATACTGGTATCGTCGGCCAAATCTACGGTTTCCGTAGCCATGGCCTGCGCCTGCGTAGGCATCATCATCGGCGCCTGTACGAAAACCGGATTTACAACCAATATGGCCAGCGCCATTATACGCCTTGGCAAATCGAGCCTGCCGCTGACGCTGGTTTTCACCATGGTGACCTGCATGATCCTCGGTATGGGCCTGCCGTCCATTCCCTCGTATATCATCACGTATACGATTGCGGTGCCGGCGTTGATCAAGTTGGGCGTGACAGACGTCGCGGCTCATCTTTTCTGCTTCTACTTCGCCATGTTTGCCAACATCACGCCGCCTGTGGCGCTTGCCGCCTTCGCCGCGGCGGGAATATCGGGTGGAGATACGGTCAAGACCGGTGTCGCTTCAGTAAAACTGGCTCTTGCGGGTTTCCTTCTGCCCTACATTTTTATCTTTAACAGCCAGCTGCTTCTCATAAACACCACGGTCCTCGAGGGACTACAGACCGCGGTGACATCCTGTATCGGCGTGTTTCTTCTCTCGGCGGCCGTGGAGGGTTACATGTACGCGCCGATCCATCCGGCGGTGCGGGGCCTTTCCCTTGTGGGGGCGCTGCTCTTGATCGTGCCGGGACTGAAAACGGATTTGATCGGCTTGGTGATTCTAATTGCCGTCGTTTTCATTCAAAAAACACTGGCGAAAAAGAATCCCCCGAATACGGGAACAGCCGTCGGAGCATAGGGAACCATGAGAATCGATCTGAACAGTGATCTCGGGGAAAGCTTCGGCGCCTGGAAAATGGGAATGGACGCCGAAGTACTTCCCTCGGTAACTTCGGCCAACGTCGCCTGCGGCTGGCATGGGGGCGACCCGCTCGTTATGGAAAAAACGGTGGACTTGGCCCTGAAAAACGGCGTCGCCATCGGAGCCCATCCCTCGTTTCCTGATCTTTTGGGCTTCGGAAGAAGAAATATGAGCGTATCCCACCCGGAACTCAAGGCCTATGTAAAATATCAAATCGGCGCGCTCTGGGCCTTTGTGAAAGCAAAAGGAGCGTCGTTGCAGCATGTTAAAGCCCACGGGGCCATGTACAACCAGGCGGCTACCGACTACTTCTTCGCCATGGCTCTGGCGGAAGCAATCCGGGAAGTAGATGACAAGCTGATATTTGTGGGACTTTCGGGCAGCCGGATGATCCAGGCGGGTCTCGACGCGGGCATACAGGTACGCAGCGAAGTATTTGCCGACCGGACCTACCAGGATGACGGAACCCTGACGCCGCGCAATCTGCCGGGCGCCGTGATCCATGACGCGGGAACGGTCATCGGCCGCGTGATTCGTCTCGTAAAAGAAGGAAAAATCGAAAGCATCAACGGAAAAGACATCGGGATCCGGGCCGATACGATCTGCGTCCACGGAGACAATCCGGAGGCGGTCGTTCTGGCCCGGAGCATCCGCGCCGCCCTCGAGCGGGAAGGCATAGAGGTCAAGGCGCTGCGATAGTTTGACAGGAGGAGTGTATGCGATTTTTACATGCCGGAGACTCGGCGGTCATTGTGGAACTGGGGAATGAAATTTCCCCGCTCATCAATTCCAAAGTCAAGAAAATTACGGAATACCTGGACTCTCTCAAGAGTGACGCCATCCTGGATCTTCTGCCTACTTACCGTTCTCTGATCATGTACTACGATCCCCGCAAAACCACTTACGAGGCCATGGTCCGGCTGGTTACCGAAAACTGCCGGACCGATTATGACACGCTGGAGGATATCCCCCGGCATATCGTGGAGATTCCCGTTTTGTACGGCGGCCAATGGGGTCCCGATATTGAGACCATCGCGAAACACAACAGGCTTTCGGTTGATGAAGTGATCAAAATCCATACCTCCGGCGAATATCTCGTGTACATGCTCGGGTTTACCCCGGGATTTCCCTATCTCGGAGGCATGTCGAAAAAAATCGCGACGCCGAGACTGAAAGAACCCCGAAAAAAAATCCCCGCGGGTTCCGTCGGCATCGCGGGCGAGCAGACGGGGATTTATCCCCTGAGCAGTCCCGGAGGCTGGCAGCTTTTGGGAAGGACGCCCCTGAAGATTTTCAACCTCGACAGCGATCGGCATTTTCTGCTGAACGCCGGCGAGTACATCCGCTTTGTGTCCGTTTCCGAGGAGGAATATCACCGGATCGAGACGCTGACGACCGCGGGAACGTATAAAGAAAAACGTTATACGCTATGAAATTTGTTTGAAAATATTCCGCTCCATGGAATATATGACCAAAGGAACATCAGATCAACAGAAGGAGGTGTAACAGATGGGTTCGCAGGGAATAAGCATTGGAACCTCCCTGGTCTATTCGGCTCTCGGATTGTCCGTCGTGTTTTCAGCTCTCGTAGCTCTGGCTCTCGTGATTATTCTGTTTTCAAAGATTGTCAAGAAGACCGGAATAGAGACGGCGGAGGCGGGCGCAAAGACACAAGGAACCGCAGGCGGCGCGGCAGCCGCTGAAGGAAACGGCGAGGACCTGAGTCTCTTAGCGGCGATTATCGCCGCGGTGACAGAGGACGCGAGGCAGCATAAGGAAAGCGTTGTCGTGACGTCCATACGGGAAATCCGTTGACAGAAGCTGTGGAGGCTGTGTCGCCGGATACGGAAAACAGGAAGATTTCATTATTGCTACAGGAGGATTGAGAAATGAAATACATTGTAACAGTCAACGGAAAAAAATATGAAGTGGAAGTGGAAAGAGAAGAGGGAGGAAAGAAGCTGTTGACGCGCTCATCATCGGCGGCCGCGCCCGTGGAGAGAACTCCGGTCGCCCCCGCTGCTCCCGCGCCTGTCAAAGAAGTGAGCCCCGTGAAGGAAGAGACTCCTGCTCCCGCCCCTGCCGCTCCCGTAGAACCCGCCGCCCCGTCGGCCGGTGAAAACGCCGTAACAAGTCCCCTGCCGGGAAGCGTTTTCGACATCAAAGTAAATCCGGGAGACGCCGTCAAATTCGGCCAGGTATTGATCGTCATTGAGGCCATGAAAATGGAGACGGAGATTGTTGCGCCCGCCGACGGCGTTGTGGCTTCGGTCCTGGTGAAAAAAGGAGACGCTGTGGAAACCGACGCGCCGCTGGTAGTCCTCAAATAACATAACGGGAGGCTTTTATATGAACTTTTTGGCAGTTTTATACCGGTTGGTGGAGGAATCAGGTTTCTACGCCATCTTCGGAAATTTCGGAAAAAATTTTGTCGATGGGGGATGGCGCTATTGCATCATGTTGGCGGTTGCCCTCGTCCTCATCTATCTTGCGGTGTACAAAGGATTTGAACCGCTGTTGCTGCTTCCCATCGCTTTCGGGGTGCTGCTGGCGAATCTGCCGGTGGCCGGTCTTATGAAAGAATCCGAACCCTGGTATACTTCGGGAATCTTGCGGATTATCTACGGCGGCGTCAAGAGCAGCGTGTTTCCCTGTCTGATGTTTTTGTGTATCGGGGCCATGACGGATTTCGGGCCGCTGATCTCAAACCCCATCAGCCTGATCCTGGGCGCGGCGGCTCAATTCGGCATCTATGTGGCCTTTATTCTTGCCAACGCAACGGGACTCTTTACGGCGGGCGAGGCGGCAGCCATCGGAATTATCGGAGGCGCCGACGGACCGACGGCCATTTATGTGGCAAACGGTCTCGCGAAGGATTTGGTGGCGCCCATTGCCATTGCGGCTTATTCTTATATGGCGCTGATCCCCTTGATCCAGCCGCCCATCATGAAACTCCTGACGACCGAAAAAGAGCGGCAGACGAAAATGACGCAGCTCCGGAAAGTATCGAAATTTGAGAAAATCGCTTTTCCCATTGTAGTGACGCTGTTTTGTTCGCTCTTGTTGCCCTCGGTGGCGCCCCTTTTAGGCATGCTGATGTTCGGCAACCTGCTGCGGGAGTCGGGCGTAACCGGAAGACTTTCCGATACGGCCCAGAACGCCCTCTGCAACATCGTCACGATCTTTATCGGAACAACCGTAGGGGCTACGGCCAACGCCGAGTTGTTCCTCCAGACAAAGACCCTCGCCATCATCTGCATGGGTCTCATCGCCTTTTCCTTTTCCACAGTGGGCGGAATCATCCTTGGAAAGATTCTGTATATCGTGACCGGCGGGAAGATCAATCCCCTGATCGGATCGGCCGGCGTTTCCGCGGTGCCTATGGCCGCGCGGGTATCCCAGACCGTGGGATCCAAGGCAAACCCGTCCAACTTTCTCCTGATGCACGCCATGGGGCCCAATGTGGCCGGCGTCATCGGTTCCGCCGTGGCCGCGGGATTCTTTATGGCCGTATTTTCCAAATAAAAGAGGCAATTGACCGCGGGGGTTATGCGGACAAGACCATGCGGGGGAGCGGGCAAACATCATTTCAAAAGGAGGTTTGACATGAGTAAGGTATGTACGTTGTCGGAGGCAATCTCGAAATTTGTCAAAGACGGCGATCACATCGTATTCGGAGGGTTTACGACAAACCGGAAGCCCTACGCGGCAATTCATGAAATCTTGCGACAGGGACTGAAAGACTTTGTCGGAGAGGGAGGTCCCGCCGGCGGGGACTGGGATCTCTTGATCGGCGAAGGCAGAGTTCTTGCCTATACGAACTGTTACACGGCCAATTCCGGGGTGACCAATGTATCCCGGCGTTTCCGGGAGGCCTATGAAAAAGGGACGCTCAATATGGAAGATTATTCCCAGGACGCGATTATGCTGATGCTGCACGCGGCGTCCCTGGGTCTTCCCTTCCTGCCGGTGCGCCTGATGTTGGGGACGGATATCGCCCACAAATGGGGAATCAGCAAGGAAGTCCGGAAGACGATCCCGAAACTCCCGGCGGACAAATTCGTCTACGTGGAAAATCCCTTCAAAAAGGGAGAGACGGTGATGGCGCTGCCGGTGCCGGAAATCGACGTGGCCGTTATCCATGTGCAAAAGGCCTCTTTTGACGGCACCTGCTCCATCGAAGGGGACGAATTTCATGATGTGGACATCGCGGTCGCCTCAAAGCGCTGCATAGTCACCTGTGAAGAACTCGTCAGCGACGAGGAGATCCGGAAGAATCCCGAAGCCAACTCCGTGCCGGGTTTCTGTGTGGACGCCGTTGTCCACGCGCCTTACGGGGCTCATCCGAGCCAGTGCTACAACTATTACGACTATGACAATCCGTTTTTGCGGATGTATGACGGAGCAAGCAAGACGGCGGAAAGTTTTGCGGCCTTCGTAAAAGAATGGGTCTACGATGTTCCCGACCACTACGCCTATCTGGACAAATTGGGCGCGTCGCGCCTGCTGAAGCTGAAAGCTGTGCCGGGGCTGGGTTATTCCAAGGACATGACGAAGGAGGCGAAGAAAAATGGCTGATTATACGAACTGGACCAACAAGGAAATGCAGGCGGTCACCATCGCCAGGCAGATCAAAGACGGACAGGTGGTCATTGTGGGTACCGGGCTTCCTTTGATCGGAGCTTCCGTGGCCAAAAGAATTTTTGCGCCCAAGTGCAACATCATTGTCGAGAGCGGTCTCATGGACTGCGATCCTGTAGAAGTGCCCAGAAGCGTCGGAGATATCCGCTTTATGGCCCATTGCGCGGTGCAGTGGCCCAACATCCGCTTTATCGGCTTTGAGGCCTGCGAATGGCTGCATGACAGCGACAGGCTCATCGCCTTCATCGGCGGCGCCCAGATCGATCCCTACGGAAATGTGAACTCGACGTCCATCGGCGATTATTATCACCCGAAGACAAGATTTACGGGATCGGGCGGCGCCAACGGCATCGCGACCTATTCCAACACGGTGATCATGATGCAGCACGAGAAAAGAAGATTTATTGATAAAGTAGACTATGTGACGAGCGCGGGCTGGATGGACGGACCGGGCGGACGGGAAAAAGTAGGCCTCCCCGGAAATCGTGGACCTGTCATGGTCGTGACGGACCGGGGAGTCATGAAATTTGACGAAAAGACGAAACGGATGTATCTGGCCGGATATTATCCGACGTCTTCGCCCGAAGACGTCAAGGAAAACACAGGCTTTGA
>JAISST010000139.1 GCA_031272945.1 Fusobacteriaceae bacterium | reverse complement strand
AAACTCCAAAAGGCCATCCGGGTTTTCGGTCTCGATCTGCGAGGGGCCGCCGTTCTCGATGTGGGGGCTTCAACCGGCGGCTTTACCGATTGCGCGCTCCGGCACGGGGCGGCGTTCGTCTACGCCGTCGACGTGGGAACGAATCAACTGGATTACCGGCTGCGGACGGATCCCCGCGTGAAATCCATCGAAAATACGCACATCTCCCGTCTGACGCCGGCGGACCTCGACGACCGGGTCATGGATTTCATCACGGCAGACCTGTCCTTCATTTCCGTCCGGACAGTGGTCGGGGATCTTCTCGCGTTTACCGGAGAGAACGCAAAGCTTGTAATCCTGATCAAACCACAATTTGAAGCCGCCAAGGATCAGGTGGAGCCCGGGGGGCTCGTAAAAAAAATTGATGTACACAGCGCTATTTTACATGATATAATAACAGTGTACCGTAAGAATGGTCTCTATCTGGAAAATCTGGCCGTATCCCCCATCCGCGGGGCAAAGGGAAATACGGAGTATCTGGCCTTGTTTACCCGGGATCCCGCCAAAGGAAATCAAATTGATATTGACCGGATCATCAGTCCGGAAGTAAATTCAGAGGTGAAAAACCATGCGTCTCATCATTAAAAAATCCAAAGCGCTATTCATCGTCGCTTCGCTTTTCTTGGCGGCCGCGCCATTTCTTGCCGCCGGAGGAAAAGGCGAGAGTTCGGCGGGCTTTTTGTCCAATTTGCGAGAACTCAAAGAAATTTCGGATATCATGGACATCGTAAACGGAAATTACGTGGGGGAACATTCCCCCGAGCGGAAAAAACTCATGCAGGGAGCGATCCGCGGCATGCTGGAGGCGCTGGACGATCCCCATTCCAACTATTTCACCGCCGAGGAGCTCAAATCCTTTCAGGACGACATCAAAGGAAAATACATCGGCGTCGGCATGGTCGTACAGAAAAAAAAGAACGAGGCGCTTTTGGTGGTATCCCCCATTGAGGATTCCCCCGCCTACAAGGCCGGGATCAAGCCGAAAGATCAGATCGTGGCTATAGACGGAGATTCCACCTACAACATGACGAGTGAGGAAAGCGTCAAGCGGCTCAAAGGCGCTCCCAAGACGAACGTGAAAGTGACCGTATTCCGGGAAGGGGCCAAAGAGACGAAGGACATCGTCATCGAACGGGCGGAGGTGACCCTCAAATACGTCAAGCAAAACATCGTGGACGAGGAAAACAAAATCGGCTATCTGCGCCTGACGCAATTCGGCGATAACGTGTATCCCGATGTCCGGCGGGCCATGGAAGACCTGCAGAAAAAAGGAATGAAAGCCCTGGTCTTCGACCTCCGGAGCAATCCCGGCGGCACCCTTGATCAGGCCGTCAAAATCGCATCTATGTTTATCAAAGACGGAAAAATCGTGAGTACCAAGACGAAAAACGGACCCGAGGAGATAAAACTCCGGGAAGGAAAATATTTCGGCGGTTTTCCGCTGGTTATTCTCATAAACGGCGGCAGCGCTTCCGCTTCGGAAATTGTGGCAGGGGCCGTCAAGGACCACAAAAGAGGGATTCTCATCGGAGAAAAGAGTTTCGGCAAAGGCAGCGTACAGACGTTGATCCCCCTCCCCGACGGCGACGGGATCAAGCTCACGATCGCGAAATACTTTACGCCCGACGGGACCTCCATTCACGGGACCGGTATAGAGCCCGACGTAAAAGTCGAGGAAAAAGACGGATACATGGTCTTTGACACGCTGGGGAACGTCACGAACATCGACGAGAATATCGCCAGGGAAAATAAAAAGGAAGCCATCAAGGAAGTCAAGGGGGAGGAAGCCGCCAAAGAATTTGAAAGCCATAAGGATGTTCAGCTGGAGGAGGCCGTCAAAAAACTGAAAGAACTGCTGCTGGAGAACGGGAAAAAGGCGGCTTGAAAATAGCGGGGGAACGATTCCCCGCCGGAAACAAATATGATCACCGGGAGTTGAGAAAAAATGAAACGGGGTATTCAAAAGAGACAAGTGGGAAGATTTCTGTTCTGTCTGTTTTTTTGGGCTTTTTGCGGAACAATGTACGCGGGCGGACCCAACGGCGACGGATTTCTATCGAATTTGCGGGAATTGAAAGAAATCTCCGATATCATGGATATCGTGAAGGCAAACTATCTGGGCGACAGCAGCCCCGAACGCAAGCTTCTCATGCAGGGCGCGATCCGGGGGCTCGTGGAGTCTCTCGACGATCCGCACTCCAGTTATTTCACCGCAGAAGAACTCAAATCCTTCCAGGAAGATATCAAAGGGAAATATGTGGGCGTCGGCATGGTCATCCAGAAAAAGAAAAACGAAGCGCTGACGGTGGTGTCCCCCATCAGCGACACGCCCGCCGACAAAGCGGGCATCAAACCGAAAGACCAGATCCTTACCATCGACGGGGAGTCCACCTTCAATATGACGACGGAAGAAAGCTCCAAAAGATTGAAGGGACCGCCCAATACGAAAGTAAAGGTGACCGTTTTCCGGGAATCCACAAAAGAAACCCGGGAAATTGAAATCACACGGGCGGAAGTCACGCTGAAATACGTAAAGGAAAACATGGTGGATGAAAAAAACAAAATCGGCTATCTGCGTCTCACCCAATTCGGAGATAATGTCTATCCGGATGTCCGCAGGGCTCTGGATCAACTGCTGACGAAAGGAATGAAAGCGCTGGTGCTGGACCTCCGGAGCAATCCCGGCGGTTCGCTGGATCAGGCCATCAAAATCGCCTCGATGTTCATCAAGGAAGGACCCATTGTCAGCACAAGAACCAAGAGCGGCAGGGAAGAAGTCCGGCTGCGGGAAGGAAAATTTTTCGGAGATTTCCCGCTGGCCATCCTCATCAACGGCGGCAGCGCCTCGGCTTCGGAAATTGTGTCGGGCGCCGTAAAAGATCATAAACGGGGACTTCTGATCGGTGAAAAGAGCTTTGGAAAGGGCAGCGTACAAACGCTGATCCCGCTCCCCGACGGCGACGGCATCAAACTCACCATCGCCAATTATTTCACGCCCAGCGGCGTTTCGATCCACGGCAAAGGCATCGAACCCGACGTCAAAGTGGAGGAAAAAGAAGGATACATGCTCTTCGACGGGCTTGGTATCGTCACAAACGTCGACG
>JAISST010000045.1 GCA_031272945.1 Fusobacteriaceae bacterium | reverse complement strand
TATGATGTGGACGCGGAAATCCTCCGGGACTGGGCGCGCATCATGGAAATTGAGTTTGCCTATATCGGCAAAGATACGGATCCCGTACGCTTTGAGCAGGAACTGGCGCTGACGGATCTTTTGTGGAGAAATAAATAAATGCTCGAAGAACTGAAAAAGAAAGTATGTGAAGCGAATTTGCTGCTCCCGCAATACGGACTCGTCACGTTCACCTGGGGCAATGTCAGCGAGATCGACCGGGAAAGCGGCCTTGTGGTCATCAAGCCCAGCGGCGTGGAATACGCCGACTTGCGCCCCGAAGATATGGCGGTCGTGGATCTTTCGGGAAAGCGGATCGAAGGGAAAAAACCGTCGAGTGATACGCCGACCCACCTGGAGCTCTACCGGAATTTTTCAAGTCTCGGCGGAATCGTTCACACCCATTCCCGCTGGGCCACGATCTTTGCTCAGATGAAAAAGGGCCTTTCTCCGCTGGGGACGACCCACGCCGATTATTTTTACGGGGAAATCCCCTGCACGCGGCTCATGACGGCGGAGGAAATCGCGGGCCCCTACGAAAAAAATACCGGAACGGTTATTGTGGAAACCTGCAAGAACCCCGATGAGATTCCGGCGGTCCTTGTGGCCTCCCACGGCCCCTTTGCCTGGGGGAAAGACGCCCTTGAAGCCGTACACAACGCTGTGGTTCTTGAAGAAATCGCCTTCATGGCCTGGCATTGCGGGAGTACGGCGCCCATGCAACGGGAACTTCTCGACAGGCATTATTTGCGAAAACATGGCAAAAACGCCTATTACGGGCAAAAATGACGGAAAAGCCGGTGAAATCCGCCGGTTTTTTCCGCTTTTCGGTTTATGGTCCTTTGCGCTTCGCTTCTTCCGATAAAAGTTTTTATTTGTGATTGGAAAAGATCATGCTATAATATGGTATACCGATAATATCTTGGAAGCAGGTGAACGCATTGAACATCAGTAACAAGACCAAAGGGATTGTCTGTATTATTATATCTTCTCTCTCCTTTGGCGTCATGAACATATTCATCCGATTGAGCGGGGATTTGCCGTCTATTCAGAAGAGTTTTTTCCGGAATTCGGTGGCTCTGCTCTTTTCTCTGTGCTTTATTGTGAAGGATAAAGTTCCGCTGCGGATCATCCCCGGCACATTGCGCTATCTTTTGATCCGAGCCGTCTGCGGCACCTTCGCCATACTGGCAAATTTTTACGCCGTCGATCATCTGGTGCTGGCCGACGCCTCCATGCTCAACAAAATGTCTCCGTTTTTCGCGGTGATCTTCAGTTGTCTGCTGTTGAAGGAAAAAGTGTCTTTTCTGCAAGGCGGCAGCGTCGTACTTGCTTTTTTGGGCAGCATGCTCGTGGTGAAGCCGACGTTTTCAAATCTGGATATCGGCGCCTCCCTTTTCGGGCTCGCGGGCGGAATGCTTGCGGGGCTGGCCTATACCACCGTGCGGGTTATGGGTCACAAGGGCGTGAAGGGATCCTTCATCGTAGGTTTTTTCTCCCTGTTTTCCACTTTGGTGGCCTTGCCTTTCTTTGTGCTGGATTATCATCCGATGTCGGGAAGACAATTGCTGTATCTCATTTTTGCCGGGGCTTTTGCGGCGTCCGGGCAATTCGGCATAACGGCCGCCTATTCCTACGCGCCCGCGCGGGAAATCTCCGTCTACGATTATTCTCAGATTCTTTTTTCAGCGATCATCGGTTTTTTCTTTTTCAACCAGAAACCGGATATCTACAGCTGGGTAGGGTATTTCGTCATTTGTTCGACTGCTGTCGGCATGTTTGTCTACGACAACCGGAAAATTCAGCAAAACCATTATGAAAGCCTATGAAACGGGTGGGATCAATTGCATATTCTCCTGATTGTAAAAATTATACTGACGGCGGCATCCGCTTATTTTTCCTGGATCACCGCCCGTCTCGTCTGGCGGTATTTCGCGCCGGAAAAAATCTATGACAACCCGCTTCTGCCCGTGGCGTTTCTTTTGATTTTTCTTGTCCTGTTCCTCATCATAACGATCCTCTGGCTGAAGCGCTTCCGCCGTTACGCGGTGAAAATACTGGGCATCGTGGCGATCTTTGTGGTGGGTGCGCGATTCGGCGTCGAGATCTATGAGGAAAGGGAAGACTCCATTACGGTTCGTGAGGGAATCCCGGATATTTCCGCCTACTTGCCTTTCAGAGACGACGGGAAAATCGCCAGGCTTCCTTTTCCGTCCTCATTCCGGATACCGGACAATCCGCCGATCCTCGATGGAGCGGAGACGCTTTTTCCCGTATACGCCGCCTTCGTGAACGCCGTATATCCGCCGACGATTCCTCCGCTCAATGAGGAGGGCGGCCCCTTTACATTTCACGGCGCCGACGAGGGTTACAGAGCGTTGGCGGAAGGAAAGATCGACCTCTTTTTCGGGTATTATCTCGGGAATTTCATGCGAAAATTCGAATCCCCCGAGCAATCCATCGATTTCACCTTCCATATGATGGGCAAAGACGCCCTTGTCTTTTTCGTGCACAAGAATAATCCCGTGGAAAATCTGACTTCGGAGGAAATCCGGAAAATCTACGCGGGGGAAATCAAAAACTGGCGGGAGGTAGGCGGAGAAGACAGGGAAATCATCGCTTATCAGCGGAATCCCCAACAGGAAAGCCAGATTTTTATGCAGGAATTCATGGGAACGGTTCCTTTGGCGGCGCCGCCCAAAAAAAAGCTTCACAGGCAGGCGAATCCCGAAAAAGGAATACGGGGCGGCGTTGTGGAAGCGGCGGCCGACTATAGAAACTCGCCGGGCGCCATTGGCTATGCCCTGCGCTTTTACCTGCTGGAAGCCGTCAAGGATTATGACGTCAAACTCCTTTCCGTAGACGGGATACCCCCTACGCTGGAGAATATCAAAAGCGGTCAGTATTCCCAGTTGATTCCCCTCTATGCGGTCAGAAGATGGGACAACGCCAACCCCAACGTGGATCCTTTCGTGGAATGGATTCTCTTTGAGGAAGGGCAGTATCTGATCGAACGGTCGGGCTATGCTCCGGTAAACTGACTGTCGGGCGTCGGATCGCGCCGTTTCAGCAAAGCAAATTTACGCCTATATCGGAAACAAAATTGGAGGCTGATAGCATATGCAATACTTTTCGGGCAGGTTCAAAGAAAAAGCAAGCGACCTGATTTTGGATTTTCACTCGTCCATCGACTTTGACAAGAGGCTCTACCGCTACGACATCATGGGAAGCATCGCCCACGCGCGGATGCTCGCGCACAAAGAGATCATCCCGGCGGAAGACGCGAAATTGATTGAGAAGACCTTGAAAGAAATCCTGCGGGAAATTGAAAAAGGAAAAATCCCTTTTTCCCGGGAATATGAGGATATTCATATGAATATCGAAAAAATATTGACGGATAGGATCGGGGAACCCGGGAAGAAGCTGCACACGGCCCGGAGCCGCAACGACCAGATTGCCGTCGATATGAAGCTCTTCGCCAAGGACGAGGCCATGAAAGTGCGGTCGCAATTGCTGGATATGATGAGTCTTTTGACCGGGCTTGCGAAAGATCATACGGAAACGTATATGCCGGGTTTTACCCATTTGCAAAAAGCCCAGCCCGTCACTTTTGCCCATTATCTGATGGCCTACGCGGAAATGTTCCGCCGGGACAATCTCCGGATCAAAAACGCCTTCGAGCTCCTCGATGCCTGCCCTCTGGGAAGCGCCGCCCTGGCGGGCGTCACCTATCCCATTGACCGGGAGTACACCGCGAAGCTCCTGGGCTTTGAATGCCCCAACTGGAACAGTCTCGACGGCGTCAGCGACAGGGACTATCTTGTGGAGCTCATGAACGCCTTCGCGCTGATTATGGTCCATATGTCCCGCCTGTGCGAAGAAATCGTGATTTTTACTTCCAATGACTACGGCTATCTGGAATTGAGCGACCAATTCGCCACCGGGAGTTCCATTATGCCCCAGAAAAAAAATCCCGACGCGGCGGAATTGATCCGGGGAAAATGCGGCAGAGTGTTCGGGGACCTGCAGAGTCTGCTCACGACGCTGAAGGGGATTCCCCTTGCCTATAACAAAGACCTCCAGGAAGACAAAGAGGTGTTTTTCGACGCGCTGGATACGGTAAAAGGCTGCCTTCTGGTTTTGCACGGCATGCTGGAAACCATGACGGTCCGGAAGGAAACCATGCTTGCCGCCGCTTCCAAAGGGTTTATGGGCGCCACCGACGTGGCGGACTATTTGACGAAAAAGGGAATGAGCTTCCGGGACGCCTACAAACTCGTGGGTAGCATGGTAACCTGGTGCATGGACCACGGCTATACGCTGGACAATCTCCCGCTGGAGGAATACAAGCGCTTTTCCAAATTATTCTATCATGATATTTATAAGGAGATTGCCACGGAAACCTCCGTGGAAAGAAGGAAAAGTCCCGGAGGTCCGGCCCGGAAAAGCGTCCGGAAGCATATTCAGTTTATGGAAAAATTTATCCGGAACGCCGCCCCTGAAATCGAGGGTTACAAGCTGAACGATATTTTGTAGGAACGGACGGATATACAGGAGCGCGAAATGATTATCGAAAAGACAAAATCCATGCGGGAACAGGCTTACGACATCCTGCGCAAAATGATCCTGGCCGGAGAAATTCCGCCAGGAGAGCGGATCAAGGAAATTGAATATTCCCAAAAATTCCAAATCAGCAGAACCCCGATCCGGGAGGCGCTGAGAATGCTGGAACTGGAGGGGCTTGTGGAAAGCAACGAAACGGGAGGCGTTCTTGTCAAAAAAGTCACGGGCGGAGAATTGCAGGAGCTCTACAGAATTCGGATCGCGCTGGAGGACATCGTACTTGAGGAGGTTGTTAAGTACGCGACCGAAGATGATTTAGCGGTCATTGAGCGGATCATCCGGGATACGGAAGAGCAGATGGAAAAAAAGAACGACCGGAATGTCTTCCGACTTTTCTCCCGTTTCAATCTGGAACTCTACAGAATATCCCGTTTGCAAAAGGTCACGGAAATGGTGAAAAATATGACCTCCTATCTCGAGCAGATCCGGCGGATGTCCATCGAAAACAAGGACAGACAGCGGGCGGCCTTCGCCGACCACGCGGAAATGCTGATGCTGATCAAAAAAAAGGATCTTGAAAGCCTTATTGCCTTAAATCACAAACATTTGACCAGATCCATGGATTTTGTGTCAAAATATTATGTGCAGATCAATGAGCCCAATCCTGAATAGATATCAAAACCGCCATAACAGATGTGTAACAGGATTATAGCGGTTTTATTATACAGGCATCATGAAACAGATCCAACGAAGTTGAATGTTTTTAGAACAAAACGTGCTGTAAATGTACAAAAAAATTATTTGACAACCGGCAGGAAATATGATATATTCTTACCAAGAAGTCTTGTACACTGAATACTGTATCCAAAGAATTTTGGGGAACAGGATCGGTGTTTCGGATTCCTGAGGGAATTGACGTCCTTCGCCGGAAAAAAAGGAGGAAGGTTATGCCAGCAGTAAAAATTACGGAAACCTGTTTGCGGGACGGACACCAGTCCCTATTGGCAACAAGACTGAAAACCAGCGAGATGTTACCCATCGTGGAAAAAATGGACGAAGTCGGTTACAATGCCATGGAAGTCTGGGGCGGGGCGACCTTTGATTCCGCGATCCGCTATCTCAACGAAGATCCCTGGGAAAGACTCCGGGAGATCAAAAAAAGAACGAAAAAAACAAAATTGCAAATGCTTGTGCGGGGACAGAATTTGGTAGGCTACCGGCATTACGCCGACGACGTCGTGGATCTTTTTATCGCCAAGTCCATTGAGAACGGCATTGACATCATCCGGACCTTTGACGCCCTCAACGATCTCAGAAACCTGGAATCCACTATCACGGCCACAAAGAAATACGGCGGACACTGCCAGGGGTGCATTGCCTACGCTTCGAGTCCCGTCCATACGATTGATTATTATGTGGAAAAAGTGAAGGGATTGATGGCCCTCGGCGTGGATTCCCTCTGTATCAAGGATATGTCGGGAATATTGCTTCCCGACGACGCCTATACCCTGATCAAGCGGATGAAAGAAATCACAGATCTTCCCATCGAAATGCACACCCACTGCACCAGCGGCGTGGCGCAACTCATGTATCAGAAATCCGTCGAAGCGGGAGCGGACATTGTGGATACCGCCATCTCCACCCTTTCCAGCGGGACGAGCCAACCGGCCACCGAAGTTTTTCAGGCCGCCTGGCAGGACAGCGATTTCAATCCCGGTCTCAACATGAAGTTATTGGAGGAGATCGCCGATTATTTCAAACCGATCCGCGCCAATTATGTGAAAGAAGGCATTTTGAAAATAAACGCCATGTATACGGATCCCAAGGCCTTGATCTACCAGATTCCCGGCGGCATGTTGTCCAATCTGATGGCCCAGCTCGAGGGAATGAAAGCCTTTTCCAAATACGAGGCCGTCCTGAAGGAAGTGCCTCTTGTGAGAAAAGACCTGGGGTATCCGCCGTTGGTGACGCCCATGTCCCAGATGGTAGGCGCCCAGGCTGTATTCAACGTCATGATGGGCGAACGCTACAAAGTGGTTCCCAAGGAAATCAAAAATTATGTGAAAGGTCTCTACGGACAGCCGCCCGCGCCCTTTGATCCTGTGGTCCAGAAAAAGATCATCGGAGAGGAAGCGCCGATCACCTGCCGGCCCGCGGACCTTTTGGAGCCGGAATTGGCCAAGTGTCAGGCGGAAATCGGGACTTACGCCCAAACGCCGGAAGATCTTCTGATGTACGCGATCTATCCCGATATCGCGAAAAAATATCTGGAAGCAAGACAGTAAACGTAAAACATATCAGCGGAATGAGGTAGGGAAATGAGCAGAACAGGCATTTGCGGAAATGAAAGAGATTCGGATGTCCTCGTGACAGTGGATCTCGACCATCAGGGCGTCCATGTGGTCCTTGAATCCAAATTGAAAAAAATGTTCGGCGCCAGTATGGAAAAGGCTGTCCGGGAGGCCCTGACGGAACTCGCGGTCGAAAATGCCGCCGTTACGGTTAAAGACTTCGGCGCTTTGGATTTCGCGATCCGGGCCAGGGTCAAGACTGCCGTCAAGCGGGCCCGGAGGGGAGGAGAGGACAAATGCTGAAAAAATCCAAACGGACCATGCTTTTTTCACCGGCCGATACGCCGAAAAACCTTTTTACGGCGCATATTTACGGGGCAGATTGCGTGATTTTCGATCTGGAGGACGCCGTCAAATACGCCGAAAAAGACGCGGCGCGGGACTTGCTGGCCGAGGCCCTGCGCGTCATGGATTACGGCGATACCCAGATCTACGCTCGGATCAACCCGCTCTATACGGAATTCGGCCGGGCCGATGTGGAGACCCTCGTCCCCGCGGGTTTGCGGCGGATGCGCCTTGCCATGTGCGAAAAGCCGGAGCAGGTCCGGGAGCTCGATGAACTATTGACAAAACTGGAAATAAAATACGGAATAGAACCGGGTTCCTGTCAGATCCAATGTTCGCTGGAAACGCCCCTGGGCGTCACAAACGCCGTTGCGGTCGCGACAGCTTCCAAAAGGGTCGAATCCGTCTCCTTCGGAGCCGAAGACTTTACCCGCTCCATCGGGGCTCAGCGGACCAAGGGGGGGCATGAGATTTTCCTTGCCCGGAACATGGTTGTCATGGCGGCTGCCATTGCCGGCGTCGACGCCGTCGATACGGTCTGGGCCGACATCAATGACGAGGAAGGTTTCCGGGAAGAAGTCCGGATGGCTATGAATCTCGGGTTTGCGGGAAAATCCTGTATCCACCCGTCTCAGATCAAAATTGTACATGAAGTCTTTACGCCCTCAAGGGAGGAAATCGAAAAATCCCTCGCGATCCTTGAAGCGGCCAAAGGCGCGGATATTGAAAAAGGCGGCGTCATTACCGTAAACGGAAAGATGGTGGATATTCCGGTGATCGCCAAAGCGGAAAAAGTCGTGCGTCTCGCCAAAGGCGCGGGCATTATTTCTTAAGGGAGGAGCGCTATGGAAACGGAAAAGCAAGTGACGACAAAATCCAATATCAAGCTCCCTCCCCGGATTGAGGGCTACGGCGAGGTCAAGCCCTTTGCGGGGGCCTTCGCCGCCAAACCCCAAGGGAAAAAATACGCTCCCGGAAAGGGGAGTTGCCCCCCCGGGACCGTAAAGGTCCTTGGAAGTATCGCGGAGGCCGTAGAGAAAACCGGCCTTAAGGACGGCATGACGATTTCCTTTCATCATCATTTAAGAGACGGCGACTATGTGCTGAACTGCGTGATGGACGAAATCGCCCGTCTCGGAATTAAAAATCTTACAATCTGCGCTTCTTCGCTGACAAATGCCCACGAGCCGCTTCTCGAGCACATCAAGTCGGGCGTGGTCACGGAGCTCCAGACTTCCGGTCTCCGGGGCGGCATTGCCAGAGCGGTGTCCCGTCAGGGCATTCTGAAAAAACCGGTGATTTTCCGGACTCACGGGGGCAGAGCCAGGGCCATAGAGGCGGGCGAGGTAAAAATCGACGTGGCCTTTGTGGCGGCGCCGGTCAGCGAT
>JAISST010000020.1 GCA_031272945.1 Fusobacteriaceae bacterium | reverse complement strand
TGCGCAAAGGGCACGTCCTCCAAAGGAATCTCGACGCCCAGGTCGCCCCTGGCCACCATGATTCCGTCGGAAGCCTCCAGAATTTCTTCAAAATTGTCGAGACCTTCCTGGTTTTCGATCTTGGAGATAATCTTGATATCTCCGCCGCCGTTTTCCGCCAGCACCTTTCGGACCGCCAGCACATCCGAAGCCTTCCGGATAAATGAGGCGGCAATATAGTCCACGCCCTGCTGACAACCGAAAATGAGGTCCCGTCTGTCTTTTTCGGACAGGGCCGGAAGATTTACGGCAATATTCGGCAGATTAACCCCCTTGTTCTCTCCGAGGTCCCCGTTATTTTTTGCGATGCACTTCACGAATTGGTCGGAAATTTCCGTCACGGTAAATTCCAGCAGACCGTCGTCAATGAGAATGGTATCGTTTACCTTCAGGTCTTTCGCGAAACCCTCGTAGGTCACGGCCACAATACTGCTGTCGCCGATAATGCTTGTATCCGTTGTGATCGTAAATTCCTGGCCCGCCGTAATCGGGACGTCCTTTCCGCCCGACAGTTTCATGGTTCGGATTTCCGGACCTTTATTGTCCAGCATAATCGCCGCCCGGACGCCAAGTTCCTTCTTGACTTCACGAAATGTCCGGATCCTCTCCCCGTGCTCCTCATAGCTGCCATGTGAAAAATTGAGGCGCATCATATTCATACCGGCCGCCAGCAATTCCCGCAGCGTCTCTCTGGAATCGGACGCCGGGCCGATGGTACATACGATTTTTGTTTTTTTCAAAAATGCTCCCTCCCTGGAAAAATAAAACAATATCCATCCTCATAGTGTACAGCATTTTTGTGGATTCTTCAAGTAAATTATAGATTATTTTTTCATCTGTTCCGCTTCTTATATGGACAGTTCAAATCCCGCTTCTCATGTCTATTTTCATGACAGCCTTGTCCAGAAGCCTCGGCATATCCGTCTGAATGAGCGGTTGATGGGGTTCTCCGGGGAAAAACAATACAAACATCTCCGGCCGGAGCGGGACAAATGCGTCGCATTTCCCCTCATACTCCACAAAGTCATATTTTTCCGTATAGCTGATTTCCCGGACCCGGTCCGCCGACGTATAACCCAGCGACTCCTCCCCGGCAAACAGAATATGGATGTCCGCGTAAAACCGGTGCCCCTCGATTTTGGCCTCCGTTACCGGTTTCGTACGCATATCGCCGGGGTAACTGAAATAGACGGACTCGCCCTCGATGGTGTTCCGGCCTTTTTTCCGCCCGGCAAGAATTCCTCCCAATATGGCATCCACGGCAATATCCAGATTGGGATGAATTCCCCGGTAACGGCTCAAATTCTTCATTTGATCATAAATCATCGCAACGTCCTCAGTCAATTTTTTTGTTCAGTACGGCGGTCAGCACATAGAGTTTGTCCAGGTTGATGTCTTCTTTCAACAGACCGGCGAGACTCTTCATGGTCGTTCCCGTGTTGTAAAAATCATCGACCACAAGAATATTCCCGCGGGATTGCAGCTTTTTCATTTTTTTGATATTATTCCGGTAAATATCTATTTTTTCCCGGTCGTCCAGGGCTTTGATCTCTCCGACGGTCAGCTTGGCGAAAAAATTGACCGAAACCGGCTTTTCCGTCCGGTCGCCGATCATTTTCACCAGTTTGTACAAAGGAGCGTTGGGCAAATCCGCCGTGACGGGCGCCGCGATGATGCCATCGATTTTGTCGGCGATTTTCCATTCCGACCTCAGAAACTCCGCCATGATGTCCGCCAATTCCTGGCATTTGGCATATTCGTCAAACTCCTTCATATAGTATAAAATCTCTCCGATTTCCGTGTATTCGTAGTTCAGTTTGGGGTACCCGAATATGTTGCTCCCGGTCCAGGAAATTTTTTTCGCGTTGTAGTCAAGGGCGAACCCTTCTTCCCAATCCCCCGTCAGTCTGATCGGATTCAGTTTCAAACAATATCACCTCGCGTAATGTTATCCGGCGGTTTCGGACCCCAACGCAAAAGGCAGGGGCATTAAATCCTCCGGACTCAGTATTTTATAATCTCTTTTTGTATTGGCCAAAATAAGGATCGTATCTTTGTCGGAAAATTCCGCGATAACCTGCCGGCAGGCGCCGCAGGGAACCACCGGAACAGGCGTATCCGCCAGGGCGCATAACACCCTGATCCGCTTCATCCCCCCCGCCACGGCGGCCGAAATGGCGTTCCGCTCGGCGCAGACTGTCAATCCGTAAGAAGCGTTTTCCACATTGACGCCCGCGAATTCCCGCCCCGCTTCGTCAATCACAAGGGCGCCAACCGAAAAGCCGGAATATTTGGCGTAAGCGTTTTTTCTGATTTGAATGCATTGATCCAGACAAGTCTGTATCTCCGATTCCGTCAATCCTTTTTTCATTCGCCGGCCTCCGTTGCTTCGTCTTCAAAAGGAGGCGCTTTGGGCAGTTTGAACCAAAAACTTACGGTCTTGGCGTTGAGGTCCGTGCCAAAGCGGCTTCCGTGGTGTTCCAGAATGCCTTTGACGATTGAAAGCCCCAGGCCGTGTCCGTCCCTGTCCCGGGCTTTGTCCTTCCGCACAAAGGGTTCCCAGATGTCCTTCAGGTCCTCCTTCTCCAGCCGGTCGGTCTCATTCTCCACGGAGAACTTGAAGCTGTCCTCTTCCTCCGTCACCACGATATGGATATCCGAATGCTCCGTGGAATACTTCAGGGCGTTTACGATAAAATTATTCATCACCCTGTCGATGTATTTCTCGTCACAGACGACGTCGATTGCCTCGGGTCCCGTATAGACGATCTTTTTATTGTCGCGGGAAAATCGCCGGATAAATTCCAGGATGGCCGGATAATAATCCACCGGCTGCATATGAAATTCCATGTGGTCGGATTCCATTTTGGAGACCAGGAGCAATTCCTGCACAAGATTGTTCATCTTGACGCTCTCTTCCATAATGGTGCTCGTATAAAAATCCATATCTTCCGCCGCCACGACCCCCTCCGAAAGCCCCTGGGCATAACCCTGGATGATGGCGATGGGCGTTTTCAGCTCGTGGCTCACATTGGCGATAAATTCTTTTCGCATCTTTTCAAGACGCTTCTCATGCTCGATATCTTTTTCCAGCATGAGATTTTTGTTGTGGATCTCCGTAATATTGTTTTCCAGCTCATCGGCCATTTTGTTGATCGTCCGGCCCAGTTCTCCGATCTCGTCGTGGTTTTTGCCGTTGAATTTTTGACTGAAATCGGATTTGGAAATCCGAAGCGCGATGTTTTTCAACTCCACCAGCGGCTGGGAGATCTTCTTGGAAAAAATGTAGGACGCGAGGCAACCGAAAATAAAGATCGCCGCCACGATCCGGACGTTATATTTTGTGGAGGCCGACGCTCCTTCCTCAAGAAAATTGAGCGGACTCAAGATCTCAAAATACATATCGTTGCGGTAGGGAATAAACAAAATCAGACTCTTCCCGCGATAATCCAGGAAGCGCACTTCGCTGAAGATCATTTTTCCCCTGGCAAGCAGATCCTTGATATCGTCGATCTCGCTCCGGCTCATCATGGAACTTTTCTCAAACTGATTGAGCATTTCGGTTTTCTTGATGGATATGGATACGTTGGAATGCATTTCGATATTCTGCAAGTCCACCACATAGGAGGGATCCGTCAGTACCCTCCCGATTTCCAGCAATTTTTCCTTTTGCTCCCGGACGAAAAAGCGCTCCAGGTATACGGAATTTACGATCAGGATCCCCAAAAGGATGAACCCTACGAGACCCAATATTATGGAAAACAGTTTCCATCGCAATTTCATAGATAATACCTCAAAATATAATCATTTTCCGCGCGCGCCTAATCGTTACCTTTGACTTCAAATTTGTATCCGAACCCCCGGACTGTCTGTACGTAATCCTCCCCGATTTTTCGGCGGAGTCTCTTGATGTGGGTGTCCACCGTCCGCAGATCCCCATAGTAATCCCAACCCCATACGGAATTCAGAATTTTCTCTCTGGACAAGGCAATGCCGTTGTTTTCAATGAAGAAATACAACAGATCATATTCTTTGGGCGTCAGATCCAGAATCTTGTCCCGCAGGCGCACTTCCCGCTTGGAGCTGTCCAATTTGATCTCCCCCACGTCCATGTTCACATTGTTGTCCGTCTTTCCGTCTCTGCGCAAAAGCGCCTTGACTTTCGCCACCAACAGCTTCGGATTGAAAGGTTTTACGATGTAATCGTCCGTCTGCAGCTCAAAGCCGAACAGCTGATCGCTCTCGTCGGAACGGGCGGAAAGCATAATGATAGGCACCTGGGATTCCTCCCGAATTTTCCGGCACACGCTCCATCCGTCAATCTTGGGCATCATGATGTCCAAGATCACCAAATCGTACTTCTTTTTGAAAAATAACTCCAGTCCTTTTTCTCCGTCTTCCCCTTCGTCAACGCTATACTCTTCCCTCGTGAGATAGTCTTTGATCAATTTTCTGATTTTCCATTCGTCATCGATAATCAGTACTTTCTTCATGCCATACCTCCTTTTCTGTACTTTTTACAACCTGTCTCCCTGTATAAATCAATTCCCGTAGCGACAAAATAATATTTAAAGCATTTTGTTCAAAGTATACAAAAGCTCGGACAACACCTTATCCTCATCATTGCCCTGTTTGATCTCCTCCAACAAGTGTTTTTTGATGTGGGATTCCAGAATCAATTTGCATACGCCGTTCAGCGCCGCTTTGACAGAGGCCGCCTGGTTCAGGATGTCATCGCAGTGCTTGTCCTCTTCTATCATCCGGCTGACGCCATGAATCTGCCCTTCGATCCTGTTCAGGCGCAATTTCAGTTTTCTCTTCAATTCATCGTCGTTGACGCAATGCTCCTTTTCCGTTTTTACTTTTTTTGCCGTCATTTTTTCCTCCGAAATTTTAATCTTCTATTATTATATAGTATATATTCAATTGTGACAAAAAGCAAAAGAACTTTTCGACACAATTCATTTTTTGAAGATTTTATTTTTTGAAAAGCGCATAGTTACGCATTTAAAATAGCATAAAAAATTTTTGAAAAAATGTGAAAATCCGTAATACAAACACAAAAAATGGCGTTTGTTTTTCAATTGCGGATAAATTTCCAGAAAAAATCCCCGTTTTTTCTCCGGGGAGTTCCTGAAATATTATTTTATTTTTTCCAAAAAAGTTTCCAGTTCGCCACTGAGATATGATTTCAAGTCATGGGACGTTTCAGAGTTCAACAGCCCGAATTCTATATTTGCCTTCAACAATCCGATTTTGCTGCCGATGTCATAACGTTTTCCCGTAAAGCGATGGGACACGACGGCGCCGCCGTCCCGGATCAGATCCACAATCCCGTCCGTCAGCTGAATTTCGCCGCCGGCGCCGATTCTGCCCTTTTCCAGATATTGGAATATCCTGCCCGTCAAGAGGTAGCGTCCGAGACAGGCAAAGCGGGAAGGCGCCTCTGAGATCGATGGCTTTTCTATAAAATCGCTGATCAGACACGTATCGGCGTCCAAATATTCAGCCGGTTTTACGATTCCATAACGCGACACATTTTCTTCATCGACTTCCTGGCACCCCACCACAGGGTATCCGTACTTTTCATAGACTTCTACGAGCTGTTTTGCCACGGGATTGCCGGGATTGTAAATGATGTCGTCCCCCAAGGCCACCACAAAGGGGTCGTCCCCGATAAAGGGCTTTGCCTTCAGGATCGCGTGTCCGAGACCCATGGGGTGGTTTTGTCTCACATAAAAAATATTGGCCATATCCGAAAGGTGTTTGATCTTGTCCAATAATTCCAGCTTGTTTTCTTTTTGCAGCGTTTCCTCGATTTCATAGGAATAATCGAAGTGATCCTCTATGGAATCCTTGTTCCTCCCGGTGATAATGACAATATCTTCGATCCCCGCTTCGACCAGCTCTTCGACAATATATTGCAACGAAGGCTTGTCCACAATGACCAGCATCTCCTTGGGCTGCGCTTTTGTGGCCG
>JAISST010000016.1 GCA_031272945.1 Fusobacteriaceae bacterium | reverse complement strand
GTATTTGCAGAAGCAAGTATTATGCGGAAATCACATACAAGAAGTTTGCCGATGAACTGGAAGCAAACATGGCAAATGGCGTATATGCTTTAAAAGGCGCAGAAAACAATCGGATTACCTGGGAAGGCATTGCCGTTTGGCCGCATTTGAGTCATACGTTTAAGACTGTGAAAGGAATGAATATTTGCATGACCGGCTCCGCTTATCCGAAATTGTGGGATTTCGTCTATACTCCCGGCGATATGGATTCCATGGCGGAGGCCTATACGAAAGTGTATCTGAACACCTGTCTGAACAACAGAGCGAAGGTTTTGGAAGAAATCGTTGTGAACGGACAAAGCGACGGCGTATTGTATCATTTGAACAGAAGCTGTAAAATTATGGCATTCCTGAATTCTGATGTCGCTGAAATTATTCAAAAAGATACGGGACTGCCTTACGGTAATTTTGACGGCGATCAGACCGATCCGAGAAATTTCTCTCCGGCACAATTTGATACCCGTGTACAAGCTTTGAATGAAATCATGTCGGAAAAAAAATAAGGAGAGGTGAAAACTATGGAAGACAATCTGAAAAAATATATTGATTTATTTGAGAAATTGGCCAAAAGTCCCAAAGAATCTATCGAAACGCACAAAAAAGAGACCGGAAAAGGCGCGGTAGGAGTTTTTCCGGTATATGCGCCGGAAGAATTGATTGACGCTGCCGGATATCTGCCCGTGGGAATCTGGGGCGGTCAAAAGGTAATCTCCAAAGCAAGAGCTCTTTTTCCGCCCTTTGCTTGTTCTATCGTGCAGGTTTTGACGGAATTTATGCTGGAAGGCGCCTATGACAATCTCGATGCGGTTCTTATGTCTATGCCTTGCGATACATTGAAATGCTTTACACAAAAATGGAAAGGAAAAGCTGCGCCGATCATATTTGTGCATCCGCAAAACAAAACGCTGGATGCCGCAAACGTCTTTCTCGTGGAAGAATATAAGCTTGTGAAAGAAAAATTGGAAAAGGCTCTCAATGTGGAAATATCCAACGAAGCGATACACAAGAGCATAGAAGTCTACAATGAAAACAGACAAATCATGAGAGTGTTTGCGGACGTGGCGGCACTTTATCCCCAAGTGGTAGATCCCATTGTTCGCCACAATGTGTTCAAATCCAGATGGTTCATCACAAAGAAAAAACATACGGAATATGTAAAAGGATTTATCGAAGAACTCAAAAAAGAGAAACCCGCTCCTTGGGATGGCAAAAAAGTTGTTCTGACCGGTATCATGACGGAGCCCAAAGCGCTTCTTGAAATATTCAAGTCAGAGAAATTGGCCGTTGTCGCAGACGATTTGGCGCAGGAATCTCGGCAAATCAGAGTGGATACTCCTGCTGGAAGCGATCCTTTGCATCGTCTCGCCGGATGGTGGTATAATCTTGATGGCTGCTCGTTATCTATGAACGCCGAGAAAGCCAAAGGAAAACTCTTTGAGGATCTTGCTAAAAAATACGGTGCAGATGCGGTTATCGTGTGTATGATGAAGTTCTGTGATCCGGAATAATTTGACTACCCGATTTATTATGAAGAAATGAATAAAGCCGACATCAAGAATACTATAATTGAAGTCGATCTGGAATCCACGTCCTTTGAGCAAATCAAGACGAGACTCCAGAGTTTCCGGGAAACACTCTAAATTTGGCAGTATGTTAAACTATAATAATTACTCCTAGTCAAACACTTAACAGACAGACCACGAACTCGTGGTCTGTCTGTTTTTTACACTTGCGGGTTAGGGCTCGGGTAAAACCTTTGCATCCTCTGCGACCGTTGCGCCCCTGTTTGAAAGCATGTTTCTGTCCGTACGGATATTTTCAAAAAAACCTCTTGACAAAAAAGAAAATATGATATATAACTTTTCTATAGGATATAGGGGTATATTATATTTTGCGGAGGTTTACAATGGAAAATACAAAAATAGATATTTCATGCTCATGCGGGCATTGTCATTCGTCGGAAAGAGAAAGACATACCCATAGCGCGCATTCCCATGATCATGCGGAAATTAGTGAAAAGGCGGGATTTTTTGAAAAATACGAGCTTCCGCTCCTGCTTGCGGGCGGAGCGTTTTTTCTTGTTTCCTTCTTTCTGAAGAGCAGACGGCCCCTCTTTCTGACCTTTACCTTGGCCGCCTATCTGATCCTGGGCTGGGATGTGGTCTGGAAATCTCTATCCCACATCCGTTCGGGGAATTTCCTCGACGAGAACTTCCTGATGACCATCGCCACCTTCGGCGCCTTTTACCTCGGCGAAGTTTCGGAAGCCGCTGGCGTCATGCTCTTTTACAAGATCGGGGAGTACTTTCAGGAAAAAGCCGTGGCCCGGGCCAAGGGCTCCATTGAGAGCCTGATGGAAATCAAATCCCTTGTGGCGCGCATTCTGACTCCCGAAGGAAATACCCGGGAAGTGGATCCCGATGAAGTAGCGGTCGGATCCCGCCTGCTGATCCGGGCGGGGGAGAGAATTCCCATAGACGGCGTGATTGTTAGAGGCGCAGGCGTACTGGACGTTTCGGCTCTTACGGGGGAATCTGTTCCTCTCGATGTGAAAATCGGGGATTCCGTTCTTTCGGGAAGCATCAACGGCAATTCCGTTCTTGAAGTCATGACAAGCAAACTTTTTGAGGATTCGGCCGTTTCCCGGATTATCGAGATGGTCCAAAATTCCACGCAACGGAAGGCGAAGGCCGAAAAATTCATCACGAAATTCGCCCGATACTATACTCCCGTAGTTGTGGGTCTGGCGCTCATTGTGGCCTTTCTCCTGCCGCTGCTGTTTGGAAATTTCCGCCTGTGGTTTGAGCGGGGACTTATTTTTCTTGTGATTTCCTGCCCCTGCGCCCTGGTGATTTCCATCCCCCTTTCTTTTTTCAGCGCCATCGGCCTCGCCTCCCGGCGCGGAATCCTCATCAAAGGGGGGAATTATCTCGAAAAAATGACGGAACTGGACACCGCGGTCTTTGACAAGACAGGGACCCTGACCCGCGGGGAGTTCCGGATCGACCGGATCGAACCCCTGGGCTGTCCGGCGTCGGAGCTGATAACCGTAGCCAAAATCGGAGAGTTTCATTCAACCCACCCGGTCAGCGCCGCTGTTCACGCTTATCCATCCGCGGACTCGGGGTCTGTCAATGAAGCGGCCATCACTTCTTACCGGGAGATTCCCGGTCAGGGAACCGTCGTAGAATACGGGGAAAGCGTCATCGCCATCGGCAATAAAAAATTGCTGAGCGCACTGGGGACGCCCGATCCGGGGATTCAGGAAACGGGAACCGTCCTCTATGTTGTCCGGGACAAAATCCTTCTGGGAATGCTCCATATTTCCGATGAGATCAGGCCGGACGCGGCCTTTGCCGTGGGGGAGCTGCGCAAAAGGGGAATATCGCCCTACATGCTGACAGGGGATACCCGGGAAATAGCGGAAGCCGTGGGGGAAAAAATCGGTCTTCCAAAGGAAAATATTTATTCCCGTCTGTTGCCCGAAGACAAAGTCCGGATTCTTTCAGAAATCAAGGCGAAATCCAGGAAAGGCGTACTCTTCGCCGGAGACGGCATCAATGACGCTCCTTCTCTTGCCATGGCCGACGTTTCCGTAGCCATGGGCGGCAGGGGTACCGATATCGCCATTGAATCGGCGGACGTGGTCCTCATGAAAGACGAGCCGTCCAAAATCATAACGTTGCTGCAAATCGCCCAACGAAACAAAAATATCGTGATCCAGAATATTGTGTTGGCGCTCGGTATCAAAGGCGTGATTATGGTATTAGGCGTCATTGGCGTCGCCAACATGTGGCTCGCGATCTTTGCCGATGTGGGCGTCGCGATGCTGGCGGTATTGAACGCGATCCGACCGGGCTTTCGGGGGCATTCGCAAACATAGCTCAGGATTTCCCTTGCCAAAACGAAAAAAATACTGTATCATAAAAAGAAAACGCAAAGGGAGAAAGTGATGGGGAAAAGCAAGGGAATCTTTCCGGTAAACGCCAAAAATTTTGATTCCCTCCTGACGTTCGTCGAAAGCGGACAGCGAATGGAATGGTTTTTGTTGTTTGCCTTTACCCACAGGGATTATGAGCAGGAGATCGAAAGAATCCGGCTTTTGAAAAACGCCGTATTTCAGCAGGACCGGAGTGATTTTTTGAGAAACGCCATCGTACTGGGGGACTATGTGCGAGGTTATCTGGCCAACGATTTTGGCGTGCGCGGCGTTGTAAACGCCCCCGCCGTGACCGGAACGCTCATTTCCTCTTTTGTGGAGGATTTCAACCGCCGGGAGGGATCTTTTCGGAATACGGAGGAATATCTGCTAAACTACGGGAAAAGGAAGCGTTTTGCGGTGGATATCTATGACAACCGGGACCCTTGGATCATGTCGGTCAACAATTTCGGCATTTTATTTATCAATGAGCGGACTTGCGAGCGGATCAACGAAAATATCGGCAGTATGAAGAATCTGACGGCGGATATGATTCTCGCGTCCTTTGACGGCGGCGGGGCCGATGGACTTTGCGCGCAGCTTTTGAAACAGTTGGGCTCCAATTCCCATATCACTTTTGGGATCACCGGAAAGAAAAGCGTTCCCTGGAAACCCGGCTTGGATGCGCTCGTCTACAGTAAGAGCCCGTTTAAAGAGGAATACATGCGGAAATTCCTCGTGGAGACGCTGGAAAGCCGGGACTTCGACCGCAATTTTGAACGCCTGCGGGAATTTTTGGGCGTTGCGCCCAAGGATTTCTCGGCGGATCTCGAATGGGACGAGGCCGAGGAAATCGCCAAGAAACCGCGAAAATATTATCGACTCAAGCTGCTGGTCTTTGACCGGGAAAAACTTCCTTCGATTCGAAGCGGATTTACAGAAAAGGCTCTGACCATTCTGCGCCGAAAAAAAGGCGTCTTCAGAGGACAAAACAAAATCGAGGTTCTGACGCTGGAGGCATTGCAATGAACGCGCTCTTCAGGCTGTTTTCCCGTTTTTCCCCGAAAAAGGAAAAGCCTTCGGTCCGAAAGGGTCTTTCGGCGGAACTAAAAAAAAAGAAAGAAATCCAGGAAGCCATCGGGCAATTGGAACGGCGGGAAGTGAAAACCGTCGACCGGGAATTGCTGTCGGGTCGGAGGATTGACTATGCCGCCGCCCTCAACGAAGAACAACTCCGGGCGCTTACATCCATCGACGGGAAATATCTCGTGATCGCGGGAGCGGGTTCCGGAAAGACCAGGACCATCGTCTATCGTACGGCCCTTTTATTGGAGTCGGGCGTCGCTCCCGAACAAATCCTGATGATCACGTTCACAAGAAAGGCCGCCGCGGAAATGCAGAGCCGGATTGAGGAGCTTCTGGGTCGGCGGGAAAAGCATCTGACGGTCTCCACCTTTCACGCCTTCTGCCTCCGGAATATCCTCCGTTATCGGGATTATTTCCAAATGGAGGACATGCGGATCCTTGAGGAAAACGAAAAGCGAAAGATCCTCGACGGTTTCCGTAAGGAATTTCATCGGAAACGGATTCCCAAGATTCCCTTTCCTTCGGTGGACAGACTGCTGGAAATTTTAGCGGCGGAAGCGCTGAAAGGGATTCCCTGGGAACACGTCCTGACGGAAGGGGAAAAGCGCTATCGGGAGGAAATCCTCCGGGTCCGGGAGGCTTGGTTTCGCTATAAAAAAGAAAACAAACGTCTGGAATTGGATGACCTGCTGCCCCTTTTTACCGAAGGGCTTACGAAAAATAAAAATTTCCGGAACCTGCTCCGGGAAAAATACAAATATATTGTGGTGGACGAATACCAGGACAGTAACCTCGACCAAAGGCGGCTGTTGATGGAACTGACGGGGGAGAACGGAAATCTCATGGTCGTAGGAGACGACTACCAGAGCATCTACGGTTTCCGGGGCGCCCATGTGGAAAACATTCTGCGCTTTTCGCAGGATTTTCCGGGAAGCGCTTTGATCCGCCTCGAGACCAATTACCGGAGCACCAATGAGATCATCGCCTGGTGCAATGAGATATCTTCCCGCTTCGCGCTGGGCTACCGCAAGATGATCCGGGGTACCGGAAAGAGCGGGAAAAAGCCCCGGGTGTTTTCTTTTCGGACCAAGGAAGACGAAGCCGCTTATATTGCCGAAAAAATAAAAGAACTGCGGCGCGGGGGAACTCCCTGGGAGGAGATGGCGGTCCTCTGCCGCAACCGTTACGCCGCCGCCCCTGTGGAGTCGGCGCTGCGCCGGGAAGCGATTCCTTTTTATCAAAAAAACGCAGCCGCGGAACCCGATGAAGGGGTGCGGGAGGAAACGTCAGGGAAAGTGGCGTTATTCACGGTCCACAGCAGCAAAGGACTCGAATGGGACGTCGTATTTCTGCCGCTTATGCTGGACGGCGTCTTTCCCTCCACCATCACGAAAGACGGACTTGAAGAGGAAAAGCGCCTGTATTATGTGGCCTGCAGCAGGGCTAAAAAACTCCTGATCCTGACGCGACCCGACTATTTTTACGAATAGATCGGGTTTTTTGACAAGCCTTCCCGTTTTCTTCCGGGGATTTGAGGCTTTCTTCAAGATATCTGCTCAATCCGGCTTCCTTCGGCTGTTTTTTTAATTCGAATCTGTTTGTCGATCCGCTCTCGCAGTTCCGCCACATGGGAGATGATGCCGATGGTCCTCCCGCCGCCGGCCATTTCGGAAAGGGTCTTGATGGCGAGGTCCAAAACTTCGGCGTCCAGGGTTCCGAAGCCTTCGTCGATAAACATGGCGTCCAGATGAAAGCCGCCGGCGTTTTGCTGGACGATGTCCGAAAGCCCCAAGGCCAGCGATAGGGAGGCCATAAAGGATTCCCCGCCCGAAAGACTCGCGGAAGGACGCGATTTTTGGGTATAGGCGTCAAAAACCTCAATATCGAGCCCGAACTTTTGCCTACCGTCGGAACTGACTTTTTTCCGCACCAGCGTATAGCGGTTCTGACTCATGACGGAGAGCCTTTGATTGGCGGCCCGGAGCACATGCTCAAAATAAGCCATCTGGGCGTAGGTCTCAAAATCCAGCTTGCCGTTTGCCGTCGCCGACAACTGGTTCAATATCCGGTATTGTTCTTCGGTCTCCCCGTATTCTTTGGCGGAGCTTTGGAGCAGCGCCAAATTGTCCCGCAGCCGGTCTCTGCTCCCTTTGACGGCATCCCGCGCTTCTTGTAAATCCCGGGATTCTTTTTTATTTTGGTCTTCCAGTTCCCGCAGCTGATCCATATCGGGTTTTTCTTTTCCCGCCGTTTCCCCGGAAAGACGGAGCTCTTCCGCCTTTAGTTGATCTCCTTTGCTGCGGTAGTCGGCAATCTCTTCTTCCAGGAGGGACAGTTCTTTTTCGCTCAGAAGATCCCGGGCATAGGCCGTCTCATCGGCAAAACCGTTTTCTTTCAAGGCTTGCGCCAGGGAATTGCCCGCCTGTTCAGCCTCAAGTTTTTCTTTTTGCAGCGTCTCTTCCCGTTCCCGGATCAGGGCCGATGCCGCGGCGTGGGCTGCTTTTGCTTTCTCTTCCGCGGCCGCTACGGTTTCCCAGTCGGTTTTCAGCTTTTCCAGCGCTTTTTCCGCCCGATCCAATTCTGTTTTCTGAAAGGAAGCGTCGGCTTTGGCTTCGTCCAAGAGAGAAAAGAGCTCGTTTTTGATCTCGATTCCGGAAGTCGCCGTGGAAAAATCTGAAAAAGCCAGCAGAAAGGCCTCTTTCAATACCTGGATTTCCGTACGGAGATTGCCGCATTCCAGCGCTTTTTCCTCCCTTTTGCCGCGGAGTTTTTCCAGCGTCGTCTGGGCTGCTTTGACCGCCGTCTCCGTGACGTCCGCTTCCGTAAGGATTGCCGGATTCGGATGGGAAAGGGACCCGCAGACCGGGCAGGGCGCGCCGGGCGTGAGGGTTGCGGCCATAATTCCCGCCTGATTCCTGAGAAAAGCCATATTTTTTTGGCGATATTCCCGGTCGGCCTCGTCGTATTCTTTTTCGAGGACGGTAAAGCGTTCCTGCTCTTTTTTCAATTTTCGCGCCCGCTCTATAACGACGTCGTAATCCGTCTTTAGTTTTTGCAGTTTTTTATGTTTTTCGTCGGCTTTTTCCCAATCGCTCCTTCGTTTCGCCAGGGCTTCCGCGGCCTGCGCAGGATCGGACAGCGCCTTTCTTTTGTCTTCGGTCAGCGAAAGCTTTTCCCGGGCGCTTTTTTCTTCATCACAGGCCAGTTTCCGACGTTTTTCCGCTTCATTGGCCGCCAGTACGGCTTTGGCGTGATTGTCCGCCAGGGGTTTTACCATATGAAGCGCTTTTTTTCCTCTTTCGACTCGGCTCTTTTTTTCTTGGATCACATGCGCTTTCGCGGCGTGAGCGGTCATTTTATTTTTGTTTTCGGTGAGATCTTCAAAGAGTTTGTGCAGTGCCGTGGCAAGGGCGGTATTTTTGGCCAGGGATTCTTTTACTTTGGCGTTTTGCTCAAGTCTCAGCTCGAGATCCCGGAGACGGGCCGAATCTTTTTCGATTTGCGCCGTCCATTCCCGAAACGTTTCTTCCCGCCCATGGGTCTCGACGCCGAATTTTTCGAAGTCTCTCCGGATATTTTCCAGTTGGTGACTGAGGACGTTTGCTTTCTCTTTCAAACGGTTTTGAAAATCCTTGAGCTTTTCGGTCCCGAATATTCTGCGCAGGATATTCAGCCGGTCATCCACCTTGCTTTGCAGGAAGCGAAGAAAATCGTTCTGGGCGATCATGACAATCTGCGCGAACTGGTCGTGATTGAGGCCGATGATTTCCGTGATTTTGGCGCCGACTGCTTTTTCCTTGCTGACTGTGCTCCCGTCGGGCAGCGTGAGGACAGAGGCGGTCTTGTCAATATCCCTGCGGATCGTATATTTTTTGCCGCCTGAAGAAAAGTCCAACGCCACATAGGATTTTGTTTCGGGATCGGCAAAGTCCGACCGGAGCATGGACTTGGAACGCAGTTGACCGCTGGCTTCCCCGTAGAGCGCGAAGGAAACGGCGTCAAAAACCGTGGTTTTTCCGGACCCTGTTTCGCCGGTAATCAAATAGAGCCCTGTTTCGCCCAGGACCGTAAAATCAATGATTTCTTTGCCCGGGTAGGGCCCGAAAGCGCTGATTTCCAAGCATATCGGCTTCATTGTTCACCTTCTCTTTCCAAAAGCTCCCGCACAATGCCGGTCTGCGCAGGAGACAGCGGGATCCCTTGAATTTCCTCAAAAAATTCCGAAAACAGATCATAGAGGGAAAGGCGTTTCATCCGATCCATATCGACGCGAATTTCTTCCAAATTTGCCTCGGCCCGGCGGTTTTCAAAGGCAAGTCCCATGATATTGGGAAAAACCATGCGCAGTTTCCCCATGGGGTCCACCACGTCGTCGGCATCGCTTAAAATCACCCGATAGTAGTCGTCCCGGGGCGTGACTTCCGTTGCCTTTCCCGAAGTCAGATCCGCGAGACTTCCCCGGATTTCCCGCATATCGCGGAGCGGCGTCAAGGGCTGCTCTGTTATGCTCAGGTCGCCTTTTTCACGGAGTTCGACCAGCGTGATGGATTTTTTTTGCCCGATTTCCGAAAAGGAATATTTTAATGGCGAACCCGCGTAGCGGATTTTGGGATTCCCGACCGATTGCGCGCCATGCAGATGACCCAGCGCCACATAATCGAATTTTTCGACATGAGAGGAATCCACTTCGTCAAGGCCGCCCACCGAGGAGATTTCCGAATCGCTGCGGAGCGAAAGAACCCCGGTTTTTCCGTAAAACTGGTGGGAAACCAGCACGTTCCGCTCCCCGAAGTCGACGGATTCCCGCCTTAAGGCGGCGGCAAGCGCCTCGTCATAGCTTTCCAGATCCATATCTTTAAAAAAACTCCGGACGGAGTAGGGCTTGATGAAAGGAAGCAACCAGAAATGAACGTTCCCGTAGCGGTCAGGCAGGGTCACTTTCTGTATGGCTCCCGTATAGGCGCCGCAGATATAAAGTTTCTGCTCCGCCAAAAGGCGGCTGGCGAAGTCCATCCGCTCGGGGGAATCATGGTTTCCGGAAATCACAAGAACCGTCATGCGCAGGCGGGCCAGTTCCGTCAGAAAATCGTCAAAAACCCTCACGGCCTCGATGGAAGGAAGCGCTCTGTCATAGACGTCTCCCGCGATGATCACGGCTTCGGGTTCCTGCGTTTTGATAAAGTCCGCGATTTGCTTGAAAATATGTTTTTGTTCCTCAATCATGGAAAAACCGTTGACGTTTTTTCCGATGTGAAGATCCGCCAGGTGTAAAAATTTCATAAAATTCTCCTTTATTACTCAATCCCGACGGCCCGCGCGAGACAAATACTTCGCGTTGCCGAAGGCCAGCCAGGGCAGAAAGATCCAGGGAAAGACGATGAGTCCGACGCCTACGATCAGGGACTGTCCGAAGACCCCGGCCAGTTTCAGCATGGTCACGCAGTAAATGGCGATTTGCGCGAGTTTCAGGCAGCCGGTTGCGAAATGAAACCAGTCGGGGACCAGCGCTTCGTATCCGAAGACAAGGTAGAATGCCCCTTCGGCGACGAGGCCCAGCGCCAGCGACAGGAACAATAAGATCGAGAGAACAAGCGGTAATCGCGCGATGCGGACGATATAGCAATGAAAGTTGTAAAAGGGGACGAGGCATTTCCATGGGGGAAGCCCCGCCTTTTTGAAAATTTGCCAGCTGCAGAACAGAAAAAGACAGACCCCCAATAGGAGGGCGATCCCGATCACCAGAAAGACGATACCCCAACCGCTTCCGCTTCCGTGCATGACATCCTCCCGTATTTCCATTTGATTTCCTGATTTATTATAACATTTTTGCCTCGAAATAAAAAGGGGAAATGTCGGGGAGGTAATCATATATCGGCAATCCGCGAAATACCCACACCGCTTTGTAGGTCAGCGTCACCGTAAGCGGAAATCCCGCCAGGACACTTGCTTCCCAGGATAGCTTCTTTTCCGCCTGTCTGACCTTTTCTTCGGGAAGCGCTCCATTCTCGGAGAGCCCTTCTTTTGACCATCTTTCCCTGTGTCCCGCCCAGCGGCAGCCGCAGTTCAGATCCTTTTTTCTTTTACGGATCCAAGCCTTGACGATGGCCTCTTGTACACTTAGCGTTTTCAGATCATCGGGACCGATTCCCAAGGTTTCATTGAGCAGAATCGAAAATTCAACGGCTGCGTCTTCGGTCCTTTCGCAGGTATTTTCCGCCAGAAATTGCGTCATCAGGTCAAATATTCGTTTTTTCAGAATCACGATTCTCATTTTCAGCCCTTCCCACGAGGGATATTGTTTATTTTGATTAAGATCAATTGTCCTCAATAATCGCGCAATAAATTGCCTGGTCCAGCTTCGCGTCGCTCAGCAATTGTTCCAGACTCTTTCCTTCGCCGGATTCTTCGCCGAACACATATTCGAGGATCAGCAGAATCTCCTGCATACTCTCCTGCTCTTTTTTGTAATCTACCGGGGGACTGGGCCGTCCAATTCCATAAAAGGGAAGTGGCGTTTTGTTCTTCTGTTCTTCCGCGAGGTTCTCTTTGCGTTGCTCGTCAAATTTGGGATCCCGAAAACTCAG
>JAISST010000135.1 GCA_031272945.1 Fusobacteriaceae bacterium | reverse complement strand
GAAAGCTCCGGGATTTTGTGCAATTCCCGCCGGAAGCGGACGATATCCTCATAGATTTCGTTGATTTCCTTGGTGATTTGTTCAAAATTCAATACGGTTCCCCCTTTTATAATTTTCATGCGGACGCGCAATGCGCGCCCATGCGATTTTTTCATGCGGACGCGCAATGCGCGCCCCTACATTTGTTGCAAACATCTCCTCTCGCCTTTGCGCGAGAATGGATTTGTTTTTACCGGATAATATTTAACGCGATGTATTTTTGCATCAATGGTTCGATAATCTCGTGAAAGAGCCGAGGCGCGTATTGAATTACCGGCCCCATGCGCCTGAGGATCATTTCCCTGTGCGGCGTGAACTTCCGCCAGGTATGCCCGTCGGAGGTCACGTTTTGCAAAAAGCCCTGGAAGCGGTCAAAGACATTGGCGTATTTGGCTTCGTTGCTCTCCGCGCGTTCAAAATCCGTCCACAGACGCAGATATTCCTTCTTTTGTTCGGAGGGCAGCAGAGAAAACACCATTTCGGCGGCGGCCTCCTCGTTTTTTTCTTTTTCTTCCGGGGAAAAATCCGAATAGGCGGGGACATCCCCGGCGTATATTTCTATGACATCATGAATCAGGACCATTTTGAGGACCGTCTCCATATTGACCGGAGGAAGCTCCACATATTCTCTCAGAATCAAGGCGCACAGCGCCATGTGCCAGCTGTGTTCCGCGTCGTTTTCCCGGTGGGCGCGGTCGCCCAGGATGACCGATTGCCTGAGGATCCCCTTAACTTTGTCGATTTCGATCAGGAAGTTGACCTGATCCTGCAGTTTGGACATTTATTCCCCCGCGAGTTTTTTATGATCTATTCTAACATTTTTGCAAAGAAAATGCAAATCAGGTTTTTCTCAGTCGAAAAAGAAAAAATGCTCGGACGCATTCTATTCTTTGCCGAAATGTTCTATAATATAAACATACGGAAACATTTTGATTTTCCAAAATAACACAACACAGGGGGGAATAACATGGAATGGAAGCGAACCAAAGCCGACGACCCGGATTTTATTGGGCTCGTCGCCGAGTTGGACAGCCACCTCTGGGGCTTGTACCCTGAGGAGCAGCACGAATACGCGCCAAAGAACGTTATGGACAAAAGCGCCCTCATCCTCATTTGCCTTGAGGAAGGCGAGCCCGTCGGTTGCGGCTGCCTGCGTCCCTATGAGGGGGAAATCGGCTGTAACAACAAAGTCGTCGAATTCAAGCGCATGTATGTGAAAAAAGAAAGCCGGAACAAGGGAACCGGCAGGAAGATTCTGGAGCAGCTTGAGGCTTGGGCCGCGGAAATGGGGTACCCTTACGGTATCCTCGAGACCGGCCCGAAAAATGTCGAGGCCCTTTCCCTTTACCGCCGTTACGGCTTTCAGCTTATTGAAAATTACGGCTTTTACAAAGGGCGGACCAACAGCATTTGCTTCGGGAAGGGTATCGGGCATGTGGAAACTTGACATGGCGCGTATTTTATGTTAAGCTTGGATAGGCAAACACTGAGAAGAGGTGACTTGATGGCGTCTGTAGAAAGGAAATATCGGAGAACGATTATTAGAACCGTAATGATAGGATTTATGCTGTCGGCCTTTGCTTTCGCCGGTTCCGCGAAACTGAAGGACAGCGATTTTGTCCGTGTAAAAGACCACATCCCCACGATTTATGTCGACCTGCGCTACGCAAGTGAGCGCAATTTTATGAGAAAAAAAGTCTATAATTTTCATGAGGCGTATCTGCGCTACGGAACCGTTAAAAAACTGAAGCGTGTCCAGGAGGCGCTCATCAAAAAGGGGTACAGCCTGAAAATCTGGGACGCTTTCCGGCCGACCTACGCCCAGTGGGAACTGTGGAAAGTGACCCCGGACGCAAGATATGTCGCGAATCCGAACAAAACATTTTCCCCACACAGCAAGGGTCACACAGTGGATATCACCATGGTCAGCCTCGATGGCGCAGAAATCCCCATGCCGACGGAATTCGACACGTTTACCGCCAAAGCCGACAGGGATTACAGCGATCTTTCGCCGGAGGAACGAAGAAACGGAAAGATTCTGGAAGACGAAATGATCCGGGGTGGATTCAAGGGGAACCGCAACGAGTGGTGGCATTACAGCGACGCGGTACAGTATCCTGTGGAGAAGATTTTTGTGCCCGCAAAGTGAAAAGGAGACAACCCCGATGGATGAAAACCGGAAGATTCCGTTGAAAAAAATATTGTGGATTCTCTTGAAGCTCGCGCTGACCGCACTAACTTGTTCGGCAGGCTTTTACGCGTTTCTTGTCATTATGCTGGGGACCACGCATCCGGGGCCGCTTTTGGTCTATGAACTGCTGTTATTTTTGCTTCTGCTGACTGCAATCTGGTCGAAAAGAGCCCGGAAAAAGGCGGCTCTTTTTTTAGGTATATTGACCTTTCTCGGTATTTTGACCGGCCTTGCCTGGCGCTGGTATGAGTACCGCCAGAAAAAAATAACCATCAGCACGACCTACCTCAATACCGGAGAGTATTTCCCGTTTACGGAAACCTCCCGCATCGTCCGCCTGCCCGCGGAGAGCGCTTTGAAACTCATGGAAGATCTTCCGGTCGTAGACGGTGCGACCGCGGCCTTTCCCCTTTACGCCGCCTTTGTCCATGCCGTCTATCCGCCCGATATTTTGTTTATGAAGAATACCAACGTCTGGACTTATACCGGAGAGACTCGGTCAAAATGTCAATTTATCTACAGCGGCACCGGCTCAGGCTATGAACTTCTCGCCCGTCGAATCACGGATATTTTCTTTGGCGGCCTGCCAAGTGAAGCGCAAAAAAAACGCGCCGAAGAAAATAAAACGAATTTTGTATATTATGAAATCGGAAAAGAAGCTTTCGTTTTTTTCGTCAACGCAAAAAATCCCGTAGAAACCCTGACGGCGGAGCAGATCAGGGATATTTACGGGGGGAAAATCAAAAACTGGAAAGAAGTCGGCGGCCCCGATGCGGCAATCGCCCCCTATCAGAGAAACGAAGGAAGCGGCAGCCAGAGCGCCCTGGTTCGCTTTATGGGGGAAAGAACGCTTGCGAAACCGCCGATTCATCAAATCAATATGGCCATGGAAGGGATCGTGGACGTTGTCTCCGATTACAAGAACAACAAAAACGCCATCGGTTTTTCCTTTCGCTATTACACGCAGGAAATAATGAAAAACCACAACATCAAATTGTTGGCGGTGGATGGCGTCGCGCCGTCGCCGGAAAATATCAGGAACGGAAGTTATCCCCTGACCGGGGCTCTCTATGCCGTGACCTGGGAGGGAAATCCCAATCCCAATGTGGAAAAATTCATCACGTGGATCCTGTCGGACGAAGGACAGTATATTGTGGAGAAAACCGGGTATACGCCTGTGAAGTGAAGGGTTTCAGTTCTTGTTTCCGAGAAGTTTCACAAGTACTGCTTTTTGGGCATGAATTCTGTTTTCCGCCTCATCGAAGATTTCCTTGGCGTGATCTTCGAAAATTTTCGTGGTGATTTCCTCTTCCCGGTGGGCGGGAAGGCAATGCTGGATCATGACGTCTTTTTTGGCGACCGCAAGGACGCTGTCGTCAATCTGATATCCCCGGAAAGCCTGTCTTCGCTTCTGGACTTCGCTTTCCTGTCCGAGAGAAGCCCAGACGTCGGTAATCAGCACGTCTGCGTCTTTCGCGGCTTCCAAAACGTTTTCCGTCATCCGGAAGCGGTCGGCATAGGGTTTCAACTCCTCGACCACGGAATCTTTGATCTGGTATTCCTTGGGAGAGGCCAGCACAAATTCACTGCCGACTTTGAGACAGCCAAAGGCCAGGGAATTGGCCATATTGAATCCGTCGCCGATAAAACAAATCTTCAGCCCTTTAAAAGAATCTTTGTATTCCCGGATTGTCATCAGATCCGCCAGCACCTGGCAGGGATGCGCGTAATCCGTAAGACCGTTGATAATGGGAATGGAGCCGTACTGTACAAGATCTTCCAGATCTTTCTGATCATAAGTCCGGATCATGATGCCGTCCAGATAGCGGGACAAAACCCGGGCCGTATCCTGGATCGGCTCGCCTCTGCCCATCTGCAGATCTCCGACGCTCAACACTACGGCGTTTCCTCCGAGCTCACACATGCCGACCTCGAAGGACACCCGGGTCCGCGTCGAAGATTTTTGAAAAATCATCCCCAGAGTCTTCCCTTCGAGATGTCTGTGGGGAATCCCGTGTTTTTTCTCATACTTCAACTGATCGGCCAGATTGAGAATATCAATGATTTCTTCTTCCGACAGATCCCCCAGTCTCAGCAGATGTTTCATTTTTCGATCACCTCTTTCAATATGCTTAATCCCTTCTCCAACAAGCTGTTTTCAATATTCAGCGGCGGCAGCAGCCGGAGCTTTTCCTTGGCGGTCAGGATCAGAAGACCATTTTTCAGACATTCTTTGAGCACCTCTTTTGCATCTTTATTTTTGAGCGCGATTCCTTTCATGAGACCCATGCCTGTAATGGATTCTATATTTTCACATTTTCCGAGGAATTTGTCAATCATTTTTTCTTTTTCTTTAATTTCCGCCAGGAAGGCTTCATCGAGCCGGGAAAAGACGTTCAAAGCTCCCGCCGCAACGACAGGATTTCCGCCGAACGTACTCCCGTGGGAGCCTGAATTGAGTGTATCTTTGCATTTTTCTCCCATGAGGACCGCGCCGAAGGGAAGCCCGCCCGCGAGTCCCTTGGCTGTGGAAACAATGTCGGGCGTGATCCCGAAGGCCATATAGGAATAAAGCCATCCAGTCCGCCCGTTCCCGGTCTGGACCTCATCCACGATCAACAGGATATCTTTTTCCTTGCAGATCGCGGCCACTTCCTCCACATACTTCCGGTCAAGAGGCTGGACGCCCCCTTCCCCCTGAATGGTCTCAATCATCACGGCGCAGGTTTTTGCGGTGATTTTCTTTTTCAGATCCTCCGTATCATTGGGTTGGGCGTACTGAAACCCGTCGAGAAAGGGCATGAAGAACTCGTGAAAGTGATCCTGCCCCGTTGCCGAAAGCGTCGCCATGGTCCTTCCATGAAAGCTGTTGACCAGCGTAATAATCTCGTAGCGGTCCGGGCCATATTTATCGAAGGAATATTTCCGGGCGCATTTGATGGCGCCCTCATTGGCCTCGGCGCCGGAATTTCCGAAAAAGACTTTTTTCATCCCGGTCTTTTCGCACATCAGTTTGGCCAGTTCAATTTGGGGGATCGTGTAGTAAAGGTTGGAAATATGGGCGATTTTTCCCAGTTGTTCCTTCACGGCTTCCTGCCAGGCCACATCGCAAATTCCCATGGCGTTTACGCCGATGCCGCTCGTAAAATCAATATATTCTTTTCCCTCCGTATCGTAGAGGAGCGATCCGTTGCCGCTGACAAAAGCGACGTCGTTTCGCGGGTATGTGTTGGCGATATTGCTGCTGTCCAGTTGTTTTAACGTATCAAAGGTATAGGTCATGAATTCTTCCTCCGTCTGTTTTCAGGCTTACAAATTTGTAAACATGGTGCCGATCCCGGCGTCCGTCATGGTCTCAATCAAGATGGAGTGGGGAATTCTGCCGTCTATGATAAAGGCGCGTTCCACGCCCTGCCGCACGGCGTATACGCAGCTGTCGATCTTGGGGATCATCCCGCCGGAGATTATCCCTTCCTTGATAAGCGCCTTAACATCGGATACGCGCACTTCGGAAATCAGACTGTTTTCGTCCTTGACATCCTTTAAAAGCCCCTTGACGTCCGTCAGGGCGATGAGACTTTTCGCCTTCAGGGCCCCGGCGATTGCGGCAGCTGCCGTATCAGCGTTGATGTTGTATACCTTTCCTTCATCGTCGCAGGCGATGGTGGAAATGACGGGGATATAGCCCGCATCCAGAGCGTCAAATATAATTTTTGTATTGATTTTCGTGATGTCGCCCACGTTGCCGTATTCATCGCCTAATTTTTTGGCGATCAGCATATGTCCGTCAATCCCTGAAAGCCCCAGCGCTTTTCCTCCGCTTGTCTCCAGGATATTCACGAGATCTTTATTGGTCTTTCCGGCAAGGATCATCTGTACGATGTCCATGGTTTCGTCGTCTGTCACACGGAGCCCGTTGAGGAATTTGGACTCCTTTCCTACTTTTTTGAGCATGTCCGCGATTTCGGGACCTCCGCCGTGGACCAGAACCACCTTGACGCCGACGGTCTGGAGCAAGATGAGGTCTTTCATGACCATGTCCTTGAGTTCGGGATTCAGCATGGCGTTTCCGCCGTATTTGACCACAAGGATCCCCTTCTGGTATTTCTGGATGTAGGGTAGGGCTTCGATGAGAACTTGCGCTTTGTCATTCTGATTGATCATAGTTTTTATTCCTCCTGTCTCAAATATTATTTTGTTTTTTAAAAATCCAATCCCTTTTTGGGATCCAGCCCGAGGGCGATATTCATACACTGGATGGCCGCGCCGCTGGCCCCTTTTCCGAGGTTGTCAAATTGCGCGTGGATTGTGATCCGCTCATCATTTCCGCAAATATAGATTTTCAGATCATCTTTTCCGGCGAGGGTGTTGGATCCCAGCATGGTCGGAGTTTCCGAAAGGGGCGCCACCCGTACGAAGTCCTGGCCCGCGTAGTGTTTCAGATACAAGGCGTGGGTTTCGGCCAAAGACAGTTTCGGCCGGATGATGCCGATGGAAGTCAGCATGCCGGCGTAATAGGGCGCCACAATGGGCATAAAGATCGGAGAAACGGTCAATTGGCAGTGTTTTGTGATTTCCGGCAGGTGTTTGTGCGTCTGGCCGAGGCCGTAGATTCGCGGAGCGTCCAATTCCGGGTCATGGGGATTTTCATATTCAGCGATCATCTTTTTACCGCCTCCCGAGTAGCCGGTCAGGGAAGAAATCACGAAAGGATAATCCTTTCCCACGACGTCGTTCAGCACAAGGGGAGCGATCACAGCGATGGCGCCGCTGGCGTGACAACCGGGAACGGAAATTTTCTTTGCTTTTTTCAGTTTTTCCAGATAGGCCGGCGACAGTTCCGGCAGGCCGTAAGCCCAGGAATCATCGCAGCGAAAAGCGGTGGAAGCGTCGATGATGACGGCGCTTGTCCCGGCGGAGAGCTGTACAATTTCTTTGGAAGCGGCGTCCGGCAGACACAAAAATGTGACGTCTGACTCTTTGATTTTTTTTACGCGTTCTTCGGGATTTTTCCGCAATTCCTCGCTGATTTCCAATACTTCGATATCGTCTCTCAGCTTAAAACGTTCGAAAATCCGTAATCCCGTGGTTCCTTCTTTTCCGTCGATAAATACTTTAAACATGCAAACCCCCTTCATAGAATGTTTTTTCATTTGATTTTATGCGATTGTATCCGATTTTTCTATTTCTTCTATATTGTTCTATTTCTTTGGAAATAAAAATCAGCGGTCCATTCTTACACTTTCCGTAATGACTGCTGATCGTTGTGGCGCGTCGTATGTTGTTTTTGTCTCTCAAAGCTCTGAAATAGCGGTTCCGAGATCATTTAAAGGCGACAGCGTACGGGAAAAGATAAGAAACGGGATATTTTCTTCGGGGAAAATATGTTCTTATCCTTTGCCTTGCCTTGGACTGCATGGGGTTCTCCTCAAAATTTTCTGTAATTCCGCCGGTTCCTGCTGTTTATTGCGATTATCGGAATTATAGCAATATAAAAGACAAATGTCAATATTTTTTTACGATTTTTCTGTTTTTTTTTCTTGTGAAATGTGGTAGAATATTTTGGGGGTCAAAATTACAGAAAAAAACGGAGGAGCTATGAACGATTCAAACAGCGCAAAATTGCGCGAACAATACAAATATGAAGTCGAGTTGAACGAGGATATGCCGGATGGTTCTCTTTATTACCGATACTTTGAAAATTTTTTGAAATACCGGTACGCGAAGCCCGCCTTTGAAGAGTTGATTGTCCTGATTGAGCAGGGCGTACACGGCGACGGGAAAATGACGCTTTCCATCAGCAACATGGACGGGAGCGTCGAAGACGAGGTTAACCAGATACTGCGTTTTGAAAATTGCCGGCGAATAGAGGAATAAAACGTTAATTGGAATCATATCGAAAAAAACGGAGGTAAAATAATGTCAAAGATACAGGTTTTTTATGATTACTCCTGCCCTTTTTGCAAAAAAGGCTACGCGATTTTTAAAGAACTGTTGAAAAACCGGACGGATCTGCTTGTGGAATGGATTCCAACGGAAGCGCATCCGAGGCCGGAAGCGGTCCATCCCCATACGGATCTTTGCGGTGAGGCCTATTATGTGGCGGAAGAAATGGGCGCCGACATCCTTGCCTTTCACGACGCTATGTTTGAAGGGGTCGTTACCCAAGGCCGGGACGTGGAAAAAATAGAGGAAATAGTGGACATCGTAAAGGGGATTGTCGATTCCGAACGCTTCAAAACCATATTGGCCGACGGAAAATACGCGGAAAAACCCGGGGAGAACAACGATCTGGCCTACGAAAAAAGCGGAGTCTGGGTGCTCCCGGCCTTCCGGATGGACGGAAAGAAGCTTGACGCCTTGGGCGGAATCGGCGTGACCGAAGCGCAACTCAGAGAATTTCTGGGTTAAACGGGAAATGAAATGATTTGGAAATAAATTTTTCAAAAAAGACTTGCATTTTTTTCAAAAATGGTGTAGAGTATGGGAAATCATTTTTGACGGGAATGTGTTTCGCCTTGTCAAAAATGCTTTGTGGATTCCAATTGACGCGTGTTTTACGGATTTATTGGATACAGTGGAATAAGGCCTGAAAAGCTCAGGCCCGGGTACCTGCAATATTTTGGAGCTTAAGACTGTCAGTTGCACAATAGAGTTTACCGATAAAAAAGAATTGATAGGAGGAAGCGCCAAACCTCCTATTTTTATTTTCAAAATAAAAAAGAAATCAGGGAGGGATATTGCGGGGGGTCAATTTTTTAATATTCAAGGGGGGTCATTATGCGAAAAAGGGAAGAAAAAAGAAAACGTGGAAAGGATGGAACGCGGCAACATTCCGGAAGAACAAAGCAAAGAGGCATGGCGGCTTTTCTGCTTCTCCTCTTTCAGATCCGGATGTTTGCCGGAATCGTTCCTGATCCGGTCTCGTTGGGAACAAGCGCGGTTAAGACCGCCGGCGGGTTAGACCAGGTGGATATCGCGCGTCCCAATGACAAAGGAACATCCTACAACGCCTACAAGGAATTTGATGTGGCGGAAAAGGGATTGATCCTGAACAACAATATCCAATTGATCGTAGACACAAAACTCGCGGGGTTTATTGCCAGAAACAGGAACCTCGACGGCGGCGTGGAAGCAAAGCTCATCATCAATGACGTGACCGGCAACCGGGGAAGCACGATCAGAGGATACATCGAGATCGGCGGAAAAAAAGCCGATGTGGTGATCGCCAACCGGAACGGGATCTCGGTGAGCGGCGGCGGGTTCATCAATACGGGAAACGCGACGCTGACCACGGGAACCCTTGTGTTGAACGCGGGAGAATTGGATGAAATCAATGTGGACGATGGTCACGTGGCCATCGGTGTCGGCGGAATAGACGCGGCCTCTCTCGAGACGCTGGACATCAGCGGAAAAACGATTTCCATTGAAGGAGCGATCAAGGGTTCGGACAAAACAAAAATTCAAGCCTCAGCCGGAAGTCAGAACATCCGCTACCGGACAAAAAAAGTCACCGGAGGCGGGAAGAGCTACGAAGGGATCGCCATTGACGGAAAAGCGCTCGGATCCATGTACGCAGGGAAAATTGACGTGATTTCGAACGACAAAGGAGCGGGCGTCAATCTCAAAGGGGACCTGATCAGTCTGGACGATCTGACCCTTACCGCCGGCGGGCAACTGACAACCGCGGGCAAGGTGCAAAGCCCCAAGACCGTCCGATACAAGAGCGACAAGGGCGTTCGGGCGGAAAAGGCGGTACAGGCCGGTAAAAAACTGGAGCTTTCTGGGGAAAAGGTGGAGTTGGCGGCTTCTGTCGCCACGGGTTATCTGAAAGAAAACGGCGAACAGCCGGTCGCGCTGGAAATCCTTGGGGATAAAGCGGTAAACAGCGGGGAAATTGAAGTTTTCGGAGATACTGCCGTCGCGGTGGAATCTTTTGAGAATTCCGGATCGCTGACAGGCGGGGGAAATATCGCGCTGAATGCGGTCAGTACGGCCAATACCGGCGCAATCCTCGGAAAACAAATTGATGTGACCGGAAAAGCCTTTTCGAATACAGGAGGAATCGTTGCCGCGGAAAATCAATTGAACGCCCGCGTGGCGGCAGTTGCCAATAAGGACGGAATCCTCACGGGCAAGGACCTCAGTCTTCTGGACGGAAGATCGGTTTCCAATACCGGAGGAATTCTTTACGGCGGCGACAGCCTGAAAGTCCTCAGCGATACGTTGCGAAACAACGCCGACGGTCGGATTTATTCCGACGGGAACATGACCCTTGCGACAAATTCTCTCGACAATTCCGGCGGGCTTCTGACAGGACAATTATCCGTATTGGGCGGCGCGGAAATCGTGAACGACGACGGGACGATCCTGAGCTCCGAGGCCCTTCAATTGTCGGCGTATCAGACAAGCAACGTCGGCGGGCTGATCTATACGGATCAAAGTCTGTCTATGAAAGGATCCGCCCTGGACAATACCGCGGGAACATTGGTCGCGCAGGGGGATCTTTCGATGGCGGTCCGGGACGTGCGGGGGAAGGCGGGCGCCATTTACGCAGGGAACGTGGACATACAGGGAGATCGTTTCAGCAATGCGGATGGAACCATAGACGCGCGTTCTCTGACGGCGGAACTCACGGAAAAAATGGATAATACCGGCGGAACTGTGTATGGGGAAGAAAGTGTGCGGATATCCGCTCCGACCATTGTAAACCGGGCAGGAACCATCGCAACCCGGGATGAATTATCGCTCCGGTATGAAAAATTGCTTGATAATGGCGGCGGGACTCTTGCCGGGCAATTGGAAAAACTGAGCGGAGAACAATTGATCAACGCAGAGGGGCAGATTTTTACCGGAAAAGCCTTGGACATTTCGAACAGGCTCGTTGACAATTCGCGGGGAGAGATCTACAGTCCGGATAAAATAACGGTCAGCGGAGAGAGCGTCGACAATGACGGCGGTTATCTTCATACGGACAGAGGTCTCCGGCTTGCCGTGGAACGGGTCAGCAACCGGGAAGGTTATCTTTTGTCCGACGGTCTGACTAAAGAAATGCTGGCCGGTTACGAAGAAGAGGAACAGGATTCGTCCACGCCGGAGGCGGAGACTTCCGTCGAAGCGACCGCAAAATATGAAGGGATAAACATTGCAGCCGTTGCGCTGGACAATACAAAAGGGACGATCCGGAGCCTGGGTGATCTCAATATTACGGCGGATACCATCAACAGCGGGGGGCTCCTTGCGGGCGAGAATCTCAATCTTGCGGGTCTGCTGCAAAATGAGGCCGGGGAACTTTTCGCCCGGGAAATTTCCGTTCTGGGAAACCTAAAAGGAAACGCCGACGGAGAGATTTCCGCAGAAAAGCTGACGATCAGCGGAGATACAAATAACAATCTGGGCGTTCTCAACGCCTATGCGGTAAAACTGGACGGACGCGTGGAAAACGAGGAAGGGGAAATCCTGGCGGAAGACCTTGCGATTGCGGGCGATACAAACAATACCCGCGGCATTCTGAGCGCCAATGTTGTTAAAATCGGCGGGCGCGCGGATAACA
>JAISST010000109.1 GCA_031272945.1 Fusobacteriaceae bacterium | reverse complement strand
AGTACGGCAACCTGACCGGAAACGTCAGCATCGGCCTGACCCGTATAAATCGCTTTTACGCCATACAATTTCGCGGCGTCTTCCATGCCGTCAAAGCAGATCTTCCAGTAGTCAATGCCCGAAAGAAATGTTACCATGTAATATTCTTCCTTGGGATCTCCTACGAGGGGGGATTTACCCGAAGCAAACAAACTGCCGCATGCCAGTAATACGAATAAAATGCCTGTAAAAAATTTTTTCATAGAACCTCCTTCATAATATAGTATTCTGTAAATTTTTATGTGTGAAAGCACGTTCACTTCGTGCTCAAACATCCTTCGTTTCTTTATTTTGTTCGGATTTGGCAAGGTTTCCCAAAAATTCCGTCGTTTTCTTGCGGTCCCATTTGAGCGATTTGAAGAGCCCGCCCTCCCGATGGGACAGGTAATCCATGGTCACTGCCAACACAAGGATAGCGCCTTGTACGAAATTTTGCCAGTATACGGATACATTCAGCATAACCAGGGCAGAATTGACTACTTTCAAAAGAACTATCCCCAAAAATGTTCCGATGATACTGCCGGTACCGCCTGTAAACGCGGTTCCTCCAACCACTGCGGCCGATATGGCCGTAGTTTCCGCTCCGTTACTCAAAACGGGGGTCGCCACGTTAAAACGCGCGAGACTTAATAACCCGGCCAGTGTGGAAAGCAGCGCCACGATAATATAGACAACCATTTTGACTTTGTCGACGTTGATTCCGGAAAATCTCGCCGCGTTCTCATTGGACCCCACAAAAAAGATATTTCGGCAGGCGCTGGATTTTTTCGTAAAAATCGTCGCAATGACGGCAACGATAACAAAAATGACGAAAAGCATAGGTATTCCTCCGAGATCACCGGTCGCAAGGAAACGAAAACCCTTGGGCAGATAACCCGAAAGCGACAAGGGCGATCCTTTCGTCAAAATGTAAGCCACGCCGCGGGAGAGATTCATCATGCCCAATGTCACGATGAAAGGCGGTAAACCTACTTTGCTGACCATGAAACCGTTGAAAATTCCCACAAACAGTCCCGCCGCAATGGCTACGAGACAAGCCGTCCAGATGCTCCATCCGGCAAGGCAGAGATAGCCGGTAATTACGCTGGTCATGGCAGCTACGCCCCCTACGGAAAGCTCGATACCGCCGAGAATTAACGCAAAACACAGGCCAATAGCGAAAAGTCCGTCTGTGGATACGGCCTGGGCAATGCTTCTGAAGTTTGCCCAGGTAAGAAATTTCGGCTGTAAAATATTCACGACAATGACGGAAATGACGATGATGATCGCGACGGTTGATTCCCGTTGGGCCAAAGCGCGTTTGACAAATCCTTTTTTTTCTACTTCACGCATACAATTCACCTTCTTGTTGCATTCGTTTCCCCGAAGCCAGCATCATCACATTTTCCTCCGTGAGCGCGCCGCCCTCGAGAAACCCCATCAAATCCCCCTCATGAATCACCGCGACCCGGTCGCTGACTCCGATGACCTCCGGAAGCTCGCTGGACACAATGATGATCCCTACTCCCGATGTCGCCAGATCCCGCAAGAGATTGTGAATCTCGGCCTTGGCCCCGACGTCGATGCCTCTCGTGGGTTCATCCATAATCAGAACCGCCGGATGGACCGAAAGCCATTTCCCCACGAGGCATTTTTGCTGATTGCCTCCCGAAAGACTTGAAATCAGGTAATCCATCCCCGGAATCTTGATGTTGAGATTTTTTACATAGGTATCCACCAGCTTTCGCGCCAGTTCGTTGTCAAACCAGATCCCTTTGGATACGCCTTTGAGATTGGCGCTGATCATATTGTCGAGGATCGTCATGACCGCGAAGATCCCTGTTTTTTTCCGATCTTCGGTCAGGTAACACAACCCCGCGTTTACAGCCTCTCGATAATTTTGAAAGGATTTTTTCTCGTTGTTCAGGCGGATTTCCCCGCTCTCTATGGGATCAATGGCGCAGATCCCCCGCATGATCTCGCTGCGTCCCGCCCCCACAAGGCCGGCAAATCCAAGGATTTCTCCTTTGCGCAGCTTGAAACTGATGTTTTGGAATTTGGGGGAATTGAGATTTTCCACTTGCAAGATCAGGTTGTTGTCGTCTATATTCCGCGCTTTCGGGGGGTAAAGGACGCTGAGTTCCCGTCCCACCATGGCTTTGATGACATCTTCGGGGCGGATTTCAGCTACGTTCATCGTAGAGATATAAGCGCCGTCTTTAAAGACCGTAACCCGCTCGCAGAGTTCAAAGATTTCCGCCATCCGGTGGGAAATGTACAGAACGGAGATCCCCTGTTCCTTCAAGTTCCGGACAACTTCAAAGAGTTTCACGGTCTCCTTGTCCGTGAGAGAGGACGTGGGCTCGTCGAGGATCAAGAGTTTGCAGTTGAGGCTCATGGATTTGCCAATCTCCACCAACTGTTGCTCGCTGACCGTCAGTTGTGACACAATGGTCTTACTGGAAAAACCGGCGTTGAATCGTCCCAAAATCTCGTCCGCCTCGGCATAGAGGCGCTTGAAATCAATGGCGTCCCATTTGGCAGGAAGCCTGCCGATAAAGATGTTTTCGGCGGCCGAAAGATGCGGGCACAGAGAAAGTTCTTGATGGACAAAGCCGATCCCCATATCCTGCGCTTCCCGGGGATTCTTTGGGGTGATTTCCCTGCCGTCAAAGAAAATATGGCCTTCGCTGGGAGGATAAACGCCGCCGATGATATTCATCAGCGTCGATTTCCCGGCGCCGTTTTCGCCGCAGAGGGCGTGGATTTCTCCTTTCCGGACGCTCATCCCGACGCGGTTCAGGGCCACGGTTCCGGGAAAACGTTTCGTGATATCCCTGATTTCCAGCAATACATCGGCTTCCATTGTGTTACCTCCCTGCTTTTTTCACTTTGTTAAATACGTTAACTAACTTTTAATATAATTATACCTCATTTTTGGAAAATGTCAATTGCCTTTGAAAAAAATATTACAAAAAAATTACAAAAGCGCCAAATTCCGGTCAGAAAAAGTTGTTATAGGACAGAAAAGTTTCGTTGGTTTCTTGATGAAATCTTATTTATGACAATTGACACGCCGCGCCAAACGTGCTACAATGTATACAAAAAACAGGACGGTGAAAACGATGGCTCAAAGCACAATCAATGTTCGGATGGAGGCTGCAACCCATGAGCGGAACCTATAAGGGCATCGGCGTGTCCGAAGGAATCGGCATCGGAAAAGTTCTGCTGATCCAGACGCGCCCGCTTGTCTATGACAAAAAACAAATAGAAGACACCGTCGGCGAGATAAGGCGTCTGCGTGACGCCTTTGAACGTTACGCCGCCGATATCCGGGAGAAGACGGAACGGGTCCGGAACGCGCTGGGCACAGGCGAAGCGGAGATCATCGCGAGCCGCCTCCAAATGCTTTCGGACCCCTATGTGAAAGACGGCATGGAGCAGTTGATCGCCGGGGGAACTTGCGCCGAATCCGCGGTGGAAACGGTCTGCGGCATGTTTGAGACGGCTTTTTTATCCTCGTCGGATGAGCAGACCGTGCAGCGGGCCGCTGACGTCAGGGATTTGCGGGACGGCATATTGCGGACGCTACTGGCCATTCCCGAGCCCGATATCGCGGGGGCCGAAAAGGGGACCATCCTGGTGGCGGAGGAAATCACCCCCTCCATGACCGGCGAAATCCGGCGGGAAAATATTGCGGGCCTTGTGGCGCAAAGCGGCGGGTACACGTCCCACGCGGCGATCCTCGCCAGGGCCATGGGCATTCCCGCCGTCATGAGCGTACCGGGGATTACGAACCTCGTGAAAGACGGAGACGCCATGGCGGCGGACGGCAGTTCCGGCGTCGTGCTTGTAAATCCTACGGAAGAGGAGCGTCTCGCATTTCATCGGAAAAGAGAAGACGGAATCATGCGTCGTCGTGTGCTGGACGCTTACCGGGGACGACCGACGGAGACTGCGGACGGAATCCGGGTTAAACTTCTGGCCAATATCGGAGAACCCGGCGAAGCGGAGATCGCCGTCGAAAACGACGCCGAGGGCGTGGGACTTTTCCGGACGGAATTTTTATATATGCGGCGCAGCCATCTGCCCGACGAAGACCGGCAGTTTGAGGCCTATAAGCTCGCCGCCCTGCGCATGGGCGGAAGACCGCTCGTCATCCGGACCCTGGACGTCGGGGGCGACAAGGAAATCCCCTATCTGAAACTCCCCCGGGAAGAGAATCCCTTTCTGGGATACCGGGCCATCCGCTTCTGTCTCGAAAACCCCGACGTGTTCAAACCCCAGCTGCGGGCGATATTGCGGGCTTCCGCCTACGGCGACATCCGGATCCTGCTTCCCTTTATCGCCGATATCGGCGAAGTAAGGGCCGCAAAATACGTGCTTGCGGAAGTAAAAGAGGAACTGCGCCGCAAAGGAATCCCTTTCCGGGATCCGATCTCCACGGGGATCATGACGGAGACGGCGGCAAGCGTGGCCATTGCCGATCTTTTGGCAAAAGAAACGGATTTTTTCAGCATCGGGACCAATGATCTGAGCCAGTACATGATGGCGGCCGACCGGGGAAACGAAAAGACCGCCGCGCTCTGTACCCATTACCAACCTGCGGTATTGCGGGCAGTCCGTCACTTGATCCGGACGGGGAAAAACGCCGGGATTTCCGTCGCCATGTGCGGAGAAGCGGCCGCGGACATGTTGCTGCACCCGCTCCTGATTTCCTGGGGCTTGGATGAATACAGCGTTTCCCCGGGCGCCGTACTTGGCGTAAGACGGAATCTCTCCCTCTGGAGCAGAGAAGAAGCCGACGCCGTTGCCCAAACCGCCATGGAATTAACCACGGCCGCGGAAGTCGAAGCCTGTCTCCGGTCGTCCCGCAAAGAATGAGCGGGAAAAACGAAGCAATAAAAGAAATTGATTTTTGTTGGTTTTATCGTCCCGCATATGGTATAATTTCTTCAAGACAAAAGTTGAGGAGGAGGCAAATGGATAAGATCAAGAAACTTGCGGAAATATTGAAAAAAAGCAAATACGCCGTGTTTTTCGGAGGAGCGGGAACGTCGACGGATTCCGGAATCAAAGATTTCCGGGGGAAAGACGGCCTTTACAAGACCAATTGGAAGGGATACCGTCCCGAAGAGATTTTGAGCATTGATTTTTTCGTGGCGCACAGGGCGCTCTTCAACGAATATGTGGCGGAGAAAATGAGCATCGAGAACGTCCGTCCCAACAAAGGGCATATGGCCCTGGTGGAACTGGAAAAAATGGGGATCTTGAAAGCCGTGATCACCCAAAATATCGACAACCTTCACCAGGAAGCGGGCAGCGGAAAAGTCCTGGAGTTGCATGGCACCCTGAAAGACTGGTACTGCCTTTCCTGCGGCAAAAGGGCGGATCATAACTTTGTATGCGAGTGCGGCGGCGTTGTGCGGCCCAAGGTCACCCTCTACGGCGAGAGCCTCGACGGGGAAGTGGTTTCTGCGGCCATTGAGGAACTGCAAAAGGCGGATACGCTGATTATCGCGGGAACAAGTCTCACGGTCTATCCGGCCGCCTACTACATCCGCTATTTTCAAGGGAAGAATCTCGTGATCATCAACGCCGATTCCACCCAGTACGACTCGGAAGCTTCCCTCGTGATCAACGACAATTTCGCCAACACCATGGAAGCGGTCGTAAAGGAAATGAAAGCGGTCGAATAAGAAAAATCCGAAAATGAAAGAGGACAAATATTATAAAAGAAAATCATGAAAACCCATAACGAGGAGGACAAAAAAGAATGATGTACAGACTGGCAAATGACGTATTGATCCCCGCCATCGGATTCGGCACCTGGGAGGCTACCGACCCTGAAATCTGCGCCGCCAGCGTGAAACTCGCGCTGGAGACCGGCTACGGGCACATCGATACGGCCAAAATCTATAAAAATGAGGAATTCGTGGGAAAAGGGATCAAGGCGTGGCTCGAAGCTTCCCCGGAGAATAAACGGGAAGATGTCTTTGTGACCACAAAGCTCTGGAACGCCGGGCAGGGTTACGACTCCGCGCTGGCGGAATTCGAGACTTCCATGAAAAAGCTGGGTCTCGACTATGTGGACCTCTATCTGATCCATTGGCCCAATACAAAAAGAATGCAAACGACCATCGACAGCTGGAAAGCCTTTGAAAAGCTCTTTACGGAAAAGAAAATCCGCGCCATCGGCGTATGCAATTTCAAACCGCATCACTTTGAGGAATTGCTGCCCCATACGACGATTCAGCCCATGGTGAACCAGATTGAGCTGCATCCCGAGCTCCAGCAGGAAGAAACCGTGGCTTATTGCCGATCCAAAGGGATTCTGATTGAGGCCTGGAGTCCGCTGATGAGAGGGAATCTTACGAATCCGGCGTTGGAAGCCGTCGCGAAAAAACACGGAAAGAGCGTGGCCCAGGTCATCCTCAAGTGGGATGTACAAAACGGGATTCTGCCGCTGCCCAAGTCGGTGACGCCGTCCCGGATCAAGGAAAACTTCGATCTCGGGGGCTTTACGTTGGATGACGGGGATCTTGCGGCCATCAAGGCCGTCAATATAGACAAGAGAAACTTCGGCGCGGATCCGGATACGATGAATTACGGGTTTGATAAGATAAAGTAGGTGACCAACCATTATGAATAGGTTTTATTATGACAACGGACATAAAGTCGCTATTCATCCCGGCGCTTATCTGGCTGATATCATGGAGGAACGGGAATTGTCTTTGAGTGACTTCGCCGAAAAACTGGATTGGGATCCGGAATCATTAAAGGAATTTATGAATGGGGATTTGAGCGTGACGGAAGAAATTGCCGCAAATCTCTTTGAAAAACTAGGGATTCATGTGGAAATGTGGATGAAATTTCAAAAAAAATATGATATGATTCTGGCGAAAGAACGGGATCGCAAAACGCCTACCCAAGGATCTGCCCTTGTGGAAAGCTTCAAGTAATAATCGAAACGGGGATATCCGTTGAAAATAATTCCGGGAGCAATAGTTCCCGGAATTTACATTTTATTGTAAATTCACCAAGTGACATTCTAAAAGCCGACTGGTAAGGTCGGTTTTTTATTTGGATCGCCGCAAAAAATGCTGTTTTAGCCCAAAAAATACGCCGCCTATATTTATTACCAAAAAAATAAAATAAATCTTGACGTATTGTTGTTTTTATGGTATAATCGAGTTACAGGGTGGGTATTGAAGCGGAATTGGTATGTTCCTTTTTTGTATGAAACGCTGATAATATGCGTTTTAGTAATAATTAGATTTAAATATGGGCAAGGGTAAATCGCCAATATTTACTTAACCATTTTACGAGGTGATGAGATGATTAGTAAAGACTGGAAGAACGAATCGGGAGAAAAAAACGAAACAAAACTGAGTAAGAAAGGAGCCATTATCGGCTTTATTGCCGCGGCGCTGTTGTCGACATCCGCCAAAGGAAGTAAACCAATCGTAATCGACAGCGATCTGAACGGAAAGAGCGTCGCGGGAGACAGGATCGTGGATGACAGCGACTGGAAAACGGCGGAGTCCACGGAGACGGAACAGAATGAAATCATCGTACGGTCAGGCGCCAAGGTACAATATGTTATCGGCGCGCAAAGTACGACGGAGGACGTCGAAGTCAAAGACAACGCCGTCCAAATAGAAGACGGAGAAGTCGCGGACAGCGCCTATGGCGGAAGATCCACGCAAGGGGCCGCCAATGCCAACAGCGTCGCGATATCCGGCGGAAAAACAGACGCCGTCATCGGCGGAGAGGGGAAAAAAGAAGCAAATGACAACACCGTCCTCGTTACCGGCGGGGAAGTCGGCTCGCTGACCGGCGGCAGCGGCCAGGGCCATGTCACGGGAAATAAAGTCATTGTGAAAGGGAATTACGACATTGCGAAAGTCTACGGCGGGTATTCCTCCGGCGGCAACGCCGACAACAACGACGTTTCCCTTGAAGGAGACGTCAATGTGTCGGGCAACCTTTACGGCGGGTATGCCACCGGGGGCAGCGCCAACGGCAACAGCGTCGACGTCAAAGGCCCCTTGACCGTAGGGGCGCTCTTGGTGGGCGGCTACGCCAAAGGCGACGCCAACGACAACCGCGTGACCGTAGACGGACTGGACGGAAGAAACAGCATAGCGGGCAACCTCATGGGCGGCCGCAGCGCCGAGGGCGACGCCCTCCGGAATACGGTGGACATCAAAGGCAATTTCAACATCGGCGCATCGGTCTATGGCGGATACGCTCCCAAGGGCAACGCCGAAGAAAACACAATCTCCCTGGAAGGGGATATGGACCTGGCCGTGAAACTCTACGGCGGTTACGCTTCCGACGGAAACGTCCGGAACAACCATATTTCTCTCAAGGGGGACATCAGTCTTTCTTCGGGTCTCTACGCGGGGATCACCGAAAGCGGAGAGGCCAGCGGCAACTCGGTTTCCCTCGAGGGAAACATCCGTATAGGCGGAGAACTTCGGGGCGGTTATAGTTTTTCGGGCCTGTCCGCGGATAATACCCTGGAAATCAAAAGTGAAAGAATCAGCGTCGGCGCGTTGTACAACTTTCAAAATCTGAATTTTTACTTCTCGGATACCATCAAAAACAACGCCGTCATGCTGAACGTCGACACCAAGGCGGACATCAGGGGAAGCAAGATACAAATCTTCCTTGCCGGAGACCAGAACCCCCTCCAAGTGGGGGATAAGGTGATCCTGATTTCCACGAGAGACGGGATTACGGGAGACCCCATTGATAACGGGAACAGCCAAATAAAGGCCCGACTGGGGGTTTCCCTGGATTACGGTTCCTTTGAACTCTCCTATGACAAGGACAATAAAAAATTGATTGCGTCCGTGCCGGACCCGACGCCCGATCCGGAACCTGCGCCTGAGCCCGATCCGACGCCGGATCCTGATCCGAATCCGACGCCTGATCCGAACCCGAATCCGGATCCCGCGCCCATGCCGACGCCGGATCCTGACCCCGGGGTGACGCCCGATCCGAATCCGACGCCCGAACCCGCGCCCATGCCGACGCCGGATCCGAAACCCGATAATCCCAAAGATCCCAGCGAAAAGCCTGAACCCGCGCCGATTCCCGAGCCGGAACCGGCCCCCGGAGTCACAGTGAATCCGCAGATGAAAGTCTTTTCCGAAGGCTTTCTGGCGGGCATGACCCAGTTGCAGCGGGCGGGAGACCTCCTTGCGGGGAGCGCCTCGGCGGCTATGGAGGAGGCCCTTTCCCTGGACGGTGGCAAAAGCGGTTGGATGCCCTTCGTGGTCGGCGGCGGCAATTCCATGACCCACAAGACCGGATCGACGATCCGGACGGAAGGGACAGCCTTGCTTGCGGGACTTGCGGCCGAAACGGAGAGCAAAACCGGCGTACGGGTTCTCGGCGGCGTATTCCTCGAAAGAGGGGACGGCGACTACAGCACGCACAATACCTTCGCCAACGCGGCCGCGATCCGCGGAAAAGGAAACAGCGACTACTTGGGCGCGGGCGTCATGGGAAGGATCCATTTTCCTTCCCGGACCGATTCCCATACGTACTTTGAAGGCGCCCTGCGGAGCGGCCGGATCCGAATCAACTATGACAGCCTGACGCTGACGGACGCCTTGGGACAGGTGGCGGCCTTCCATACGAAATCTTCCTACAAGAGCGCCCACGCGAGCATTGGCCGCGTGATGGAGCTTACGGACAGGACGTCCCTCGATCTCAGGGCCGATTATCTCTGGACACGGATGTCCAGCGCGGATGTGCGCCTGACCACGGGAGATCCCGTAAGATTCGAAGCCGTAAATTCCCACCGGGTAAAAGTCGGCGGACGCCTGACCATGGACGGCGACTTGTTCAAACCCTATGTGGGCCTGGCTTATGAACATGAATTTGACGGAACGGCCCGGGCGACTACCAACGGATACAAAATTGCGGCCCCTTCGCTGAAAGGCGGGACGGTCATCGGAGAAATGGGAATCCGGGTCACGCCTGAGAAGACGCCTTTGACCGTGGATCTGGGAATTCAGATGCATGGAGGAAAGCGGGAAGGCGTTACCGGAAGCGTACGATTTACATACAGATTTTAATGACAAAGTGATATAGTTTTTATGTGGGTATTACCCTGAAGCGGCCGGAACAACCTCGCACAGAGGCGCGAAGGCGCAAAGGGGGAATACCCTTTAAGCACATACTGATACAATTACAATAGAATACTGACGAAAATCCATAACAGGACTGAAAAATCGCCAATATTGACTACTTAAAGTATTTTACTCGAGGTGATGAGAGATGAGCAAAAAATGGATGAAAGAGACGAGTGGGCACGAGGAGACGAAACTGGGCAGGAAGGCTGCGATTTTAGGGCTTTTGGCGGCCTCGCTGTTGAGCGGGGCTGCCGCAGGGCAAAATACGGATATTTTTGAACAAGAAAACACAGACGTCTACGGAAACAACAATGGCACAAACCACAATACGTATACCGGCGACGCCAACGACAACGAGATCGTCATCAAAGAGGGCGCCAAGGTGCTCAAAGTACGCGGCGGGTACACGACAAACAAAGGAACCGCCGACAGAAACAAGGTCATCGTCGAAGGCGGCGAAATGACCGAGGTCACCGGAGGGGAATCCTACGGCGGAACGCCTCTTGCGGCCCGTTATAATACTGTAGAAATTAAAGGCGGTAAAATCACAGGCGCCGTCAATGGCGGCAAAAGCTTGGTCACGGGCGCGGTCGTGCAGAACAATGAAGTCACTGTCTCGGACGGCGAAATCAACGGGGAAATCAACGGGGGCTGGGCTTCCAACGGATCTTCGGAACACAATCAAGTCAATATCAGCGGCGGGAAAATGAGCAGCATTGCCGGCGGCAGCGCTTTCAGCGACGCTTCGTACAATGAGGTACATGTTGAAAACGGCGAGGGCACGCATGTCATAGGAGGAAAAAACTCCAGCGGCGTGGCAACCGAAAATACAGTCACAATCGATAACGGAACTTTTACGGGCTCCGTACAGGGCGTACAGGCCTCTTCGCTGATGTATACGGGACAACCCTGGACGTGGGTAAATGCAACGGACAACCGTGTGACCATAAACGGCGGAACCTTCAGCAGTTTTGTTACGGGCGCAAGCGTGGTGCGCGGTTTCGCGACGGGCAATAGAGTCATCATAAACGGCGGATCAATCATCAATCATGGCATGGGCGGCGCTTACACAGGCATTGTCGGCGGTTCCGTCAACCAGACGGAAACTACGGCCGATCTGCCTTCCGATGTGGCCCAGAACATCGTTTCAATCAGCGGCGCAGACACAAAAATCGATGTGACCTATACTTCCGGCAAAGGCGCCATCATCGGAGGCAAGGTCGCCAATGTTGTCGGCGCTTCGGAAAATACGGTTTCCATCAATGGCGTCAACGGCGACGGGTATGTCAAGGCCGACTGGATTTACGGCGCGTACGCCGCTGGCGACGTCTCGGGCAATCACGTAACCATCGGAGATAGTGTCGTATCAGGGAAAATTTTCGGCGCGGAATCGAAATTGGAATCCGCCGAGGAAAACAGCGTCTCCATATCCAGCAACAGCCGGATTACGGGAGATATTTACGGCGCAACCGCCTTTGACGATGCGCTGAACAATCACGTGACCATCGGAGACAGCATCGTGGCGGGAAAAATTTTCGGCGCGCAATCCCAAGCCAAATCCGCCAAGGATAACAGCGTCGTCGTAAGCGGCAGCAACCAGATCACCGGAGATATTTTCGGCGCCAAAGGGGTCGAGGAAGTTTCCGGCAACAGCGTCTCCGTTGCGGGCGACGGCCACATTACGGGAAGCATCTACGGCACGTATGGAGCTTACGGAGAGGCCACGGGAAACAGCGTAGAGCTTTCCGGAGATACGGGCTTATTGAAAGTGGATGGAAATGTCTATGTCGGACTCACTTTAAATCAGCAGTATACCGATAAAGACAGCCATGTATCGGGAAATGAAGCTTCTTTTAGCGGAGAAACCGAAATCGGAGGCAGCATTTACGGCGGATTTTCCTATTTGGGAGATGTTTATAAGAATAAACTGACATTCGAAGGAAAGACGGAAGTCGGCGGAAATGTGATGAGCGGATATTCCGCCTACGCTAACGTAAAGGAAAATGAAATATCCATCAAGGGACAATTTGCAGGAGACGGCGCGCTTTATAGCGGATATGCCTATACAAAAGACGCTGAGGACAATAAACTGACCATTGACGGGGATTTTACAGGAAAGGGCAGCATCATCAGCGGATTTTCCGTATTGGGGGACGCCAACAGAAATGAAGTGTCTGTCAAAGGGGATTTCGAAACGACCGGCGGCGTATACGGCAGTTATGCTTATAACGGCGGCAGCGCAAATGAAAACAGCGTCCATTTGGAAGGGACAAACGGAAAAATGAAGATAGGCGCCAATCTCATAGGCGCACGCAGTGATAAGGGAAACGCAAACAGCAATACCGTTGAGGTCGATAGAGCCCTTGAGTTGAGCGCGACACTTTACGGCGGCTATGCGCCCCAAGGCGACGCCAAAAGCAACAGCGTCCTCCTGAAGGGAGATATGCAGCTGAAAAACAGTCTGATCGCCGGTTCCGCCGGCGGAGAAGCCAGCGGCAACTACATATCCCTTGATGGAAATAACCAGATTGCCACCAATCTCATAGGCGGATACAGCACAAATGGAAACACAAACAACAATACCGTTATGGTCAATCACGCTCTTGAATTGGGCGCAGCGTTGTTCGGCGGCCAGTCCCTTGCGGGCGACGCCAAAAATAACATCGTTCATCTTAAAGGAGATATGCAACTGGCTGACAGTTTGATCGCCGGCGCCGCCGACGGCGAAGTTAGCAGCAACCAAGTAATTCTCGACGGCGATAATCATATTGACGGCAGCCTCATGGGCGGGCGCAGTGAAAACGGAAATGCCAGCGACAATATCGTTATGGTCGATCATGCCCTTGAATTGGGCGCGGCGTTGTTCGGCGGCCGGGCGCTGGCGGGCGACGCCAATAATAACAAAGTGTTCCTGAGAGGGGATACGCATTTGGCCGACGGTCTTATCGGCGGTTCCGCCGATGGCGAGGCCGGCGAAAACTACGTATCTCTCGACGGCGATAATCATATTGACGGCAGCCTCATGGGCGGGCGCAGTGAAAACGGCGACGCAAACAACAATACTCTTTTGGTCCGCAATTCTCTTGAGCTTGGCGCAGCGTTGTGCGGCGGTTATGCTTCCCGGGGCGAGGCCAAAAAAAACAACGTTCTTTTGAAGGGCGATATGCATATCATCGGCGATCTTGTCGGCGGTTACGCCGACGGCGAGGCCGGCGACAATCTGGTGTCCCTGGAGGGCGATATCCGCATTGACGGATATCTTAGAGGCGGCTTCAGCATACAAGGTCTGTCCTCGAACAATACCCTTGAAATCAGGAGCGAAAACATCAGAGTCGGCGGCTTGTCCGATTTTCAAAATTTGAAATTCTATTTCCCGGAATCGGTCCAAAACGGCGACGTCATGATAAAGGTCGCCAATGAAACAGCGGACGAAGTCGATATCACCGGCAGTCAGATAAAACTGTTCTACACCTATGGAAGCGGTGGAACGCCGGTCCCTCTGAATCCGGGGGAAAGGGTGATCCTGATCGATACCCGGGGGGGACTCACGGGAGATCCCCTCACCGATGACAACAGAAAAATCTCGGTCAGATGCGGGGTATCGCTCGATTATGACGATGATCGCTTTGAGCTGTCCTACGATGACGACGACGATAAGAAACAACTGATCGTGTCTATTCCGGGAGGGGACCCCGACCCCGAGCCGGAACCCGAACCGGAGCCCGATCCGACCCCTGATCCGGAACCCGACCCGACCCCCGATCCGGGTCCCGATCCCGACCCTGACCCGGGCTTCACCCCGGATCCCGGTCCGTCGCCCGAACCGGCGCTCCCGGACCCCGTGCCCGACCCGATTCCCGATCCGGAAGATCCCAAGGAACCCAGCCACGATCCGGAACCGGACCCTGTGGTGACGGTAAATCCGCAGATGAAAGTCTTTTCCGAAGGCTATTTGGCGGGTATGACCTATTTACGCCGGGCGGGAGACCTCATTGCGGGGAGCGGCTCCGCGGCCATGGCCGAAGCCCTTATCCCGGGTAGCGACAGAATCGGCTGGACGCCTTTCGTAATCGGCGGCGGCAATTCTCTGACCCACAAGACGGGCTCGTCCATCCGGACACAGGGAACGGCGCTGCTTGCGGGACTTGCCTTCGGAAAAGAGGGCAAAAACGGCGCGCAAGCCATCGGCGGCCTGTTCCTCGAAGGGGGACACGGCAATTACAACACGTACAATTCCTTCGCCAACGCCGCTTCGATACACGGGAAGGGAAAGAGCGACTATGTCGGCGGAGGCGTCCTGGGAAGACTCAATTTGCCCTCCCGGACCGATTCCCATACCTATCTTGAGGGTTCCCTCCGAGGCGGCCGAATCCGGATCAACTACGACAGCCGGACGCTGAAAGACGCGCTGGGACAGGTGGCGGGCTACCACACGAGATCTTCCTATGAGAGCGTTCACGCCAGCCTCGGCCGCGTGATGGAGCTTTCGGACAAGACGACTTTTGATCTCAGGGCCGATTATTTCTGGACCCGGATGTCCGGCGCCGATGTGCGCCTGACCACGGGGGATCCCATAAAGTTTAAAGCGATAAATTCCCAAAGAATCCGGGTAGGCGGACGTCTGTCGGCCGACGGCGGGACGATCAAACCCTATGTGGGCTTGGCTTACGAACACGAATTCGCCGGGACGTCTCGGGCGACCACCAACGGACACAAGATTGCGGCCCCTTCGCTGAAAGGCGGTACGGTTATCGGAGAAGCGGGCGTACGGATTACGCCGGAAGACTCGCCTTTGACTGTGGATCTGGGGCTTCAGGTTCATGGGGGGAGACGCAGCGGCGTCACCGGGGATGTACGGTTTACGTATCGGTTTTAATGACGAAATCCATCGCCAATGTTTACTTGCAAATTCTACCGGAGGTGATGATCATGCACAGGAAATGGATGAAAGAAAGAGATGGGCGCGAAGAGACGAGACTGGGCAAGAAGGTTGCGGTTTTGAGCTTTTTAGCGGCCGCGATGCTGAGTGGGACGGCGAAGGCCGATCCGGTTGTGATTGATGAAGAATGGAACACGGATGTGAGAGGGAATACCGACACGGGAACGCCCAGCAACAATGAGGTGAACATCGGAGAAAACGCCAAAATAAAAGGGACCGTCTGGGGAGGGAGAAGTACCAGTCCAGGAGCGGAAATACAAAACAACGCCGTGACGGTCACCGGCGGCCAGATGACATATGTTTACGGCGGATGGGCGACAGATGGGACGGCCCATGACAACACCGTTCGCATTACAGGCGGAGAGATGGGTACCATTCAGGGCGGAGCAGGGATATACGGCTCTTCCCATAATACGGTTTCTATCGAAAACGCGAAAGCCGTCGCCGTCTACGGTGGGAGAACCTGTTGGGGCGATTTTACCGAAAACACGGTGGAGATCAAAAGCGGCGCCTTTAGCGGCCCCATTGTCGGCGCCACCCAATACAAATCCTCCAACGGCAGCCAGGCAAACTCATGGGCCCACGCGATAAACAATGGAGTGACGATTCATGGAGGGACATTCGGCGCTTCAATTTACGGAGCGAGTGTGACGAGGGGTTTCGCCAGCGACAACAGCGTCACAATCACAGGCGGCAATGTTCAAAATCAAGTTGCCGGTAACTACACGGGAATCATCGGCGCGTACGTTCGGGAATCGGAGCCGGACGCGACGGGACCTGACAAGGTGGAGCGAAACAGCGTCAAGATCAGCGGATCCGAAACCCGAATAGACGTCACGAATTCCGTGGGAACGGGTTCAATTATCGGCGGAAAAACCGACGAAGCCGGCGCAATGAAGAACGAGGTTTCGATCACCGGCGTAAATGACAAGGGATCTGTGAAGGCAAATTATATTTACGGCGCTTATGCCGCAGGCGACGTCTTGGAAAACAAAGTGACGATCGAAGACAGTAGCGTGGAGGGGAAGATTATCGGCGCCGAATCCACAGCCGGATCCGCCAAGGACAACCACGTCTCCGTGGTCGGTCCCGCCCGTCTCTCGGGGGATGTTTACGGCGCCCGGGGGTATTCAGGAGAGGTCACGGGCAATAGCGTTACGCTAAGCGGAGATACCGAAATTACCGGAAGCCTGTACGGCGGATATGCCGACGACGGGAACGCGGAATATAACAGCGTCCGTTTGGAAGGAACCAACGGAAAAATCATCGAGATCGGCGACGTCGAAGGCGGAAGCAGTGTAAAAGGCGACGCCAAAAACAACAGTGTTTATCTGAAAGGAGATTTCCATGTCGCCGGCAGTCTCATCGGCGGAAGCGTCTGCGACGGCGAGGCCAGCGGCAACCTCGTATCCCTCGAGGGCAATATCCGCATTGACGCGGATCTCGTCGGCGGTTTCAGCATACAAGGTCTGTCCGCTGACAATACCCTCGAAATCAAGAGTGAAAACATTCAAGTCGGCGGCTTGTACGGCTTTCAAAATCTGCATTTTTACTTTTCGGAGTCCGTCCGGAACGGCGCCGTCATGATAAAGGCCGAAAATAACGCCTCCAATGAAGTTGATATCACGGGAAGCCAGGCGAAAATCTTTTTCTCCGGAGATCAAACGCCCCTGAACGCCGGAGAAAGAGTGATCCTGATTGATACTGAGGGCGGACTCACAGGAGATCCCATCACCGACGACAACAGACAAATTACGGCCAGATTGGGGGTTTCTCTCGATTATGATTTTATACTATCCTATGACGACAACGAAGACAAGAAACAACTGATCGCGTCTCTGCTCAAGGTTTCCGACTCCGGGTCGGGAGAACAGGACCCCAACCCGACGCCCGATCCCGGCTTGACCCCGGATCCCGATCCGACCCCTGATCCGGAGCTCCCGGATCCCGACGATCCCAAGGAACCCAGCCACGATCCCGAACCCGCCCCTGCGGTTCGTGTAAATCCGCAGATGAAAGCTTTTTCCGAAGGGTATCTCGCGGGCATGACCTATTTACGCCGAGCGGGGGACCTTCTGGCGGGGAGCGGCTCCGCCGCCATGGCGGAAGCCCTTGCGGTCGACAGCGACAGAATCGGCTGGACGCCTTTTGTAATCGGCGGCGGCAATTCCATGACCCACAAAACCGGATCCTCCGTCCGGACCCAGGGAACGGCCCTGCTTGCGGGGCTTGCGGTAGGGAAGGAAGGCAAATCCGGCTTGCAAGCCATCGGCGGCGCGTTTCTCGAAGGGGGACGCGGCCATTACAGCACGGACAATTCTTTCGCCAATGCCGCTGCCGTCGAGGGGAAGGGAAAAAGCGACTACGTGGGCGGAGGTCTGATGGGACGGCTCAATCTCCCCTCCCGAACGAGTGCGCACGCATACCTCCAAGGCTCTCTCCGGGGCGGCCGGATCCGGATCAACTATGACAGCCGGACGCTGAAAGACGCGCTGGGGCAAGTGGCGGCCTACCGTACGAAATCTGCCTACAGCGGCGCTCACGCCGGTCTCGGCTGCGCCGTGGAACTTTCGGACAAGACGACTTTGGACTTACGGGCCGATTATCTCTGGACCCGGATGTCGGGCGCCGATGTGCGTCTGACCACGGGAGACCCCATAAAGTTCAAGGCCGTGAATTCCAACAGGATCCGGATCGGCGGTCGCCTCACAACCGACGGCGGAGCGGTCAAGCCTTACGCGGGGCTGGCCTTTGAGCATGAATTCGCAGGGACGTCCCGGGCCGTCACCAACGGCCACAAGATTACCGCCCCTTCGCTCAAGGGCAACACGATCGTCGGAGAAGCCGGATTCCGGATCACCCCGGAAAAAGCGCCTCTGACCGTGGATTTGGGCATCCAGGTCCATGGAGGGAAACGGCATGGCGTCACCGGGGATGTACGGTTTACGTACAAATTGTAATGTGAACGTGGGGCGCGCATTGCGCGTCCTGTCGGATGCCGTTTCGCGTCCGCCCCGTTCATACCCGGTAAAAAAAACGACGCAACGTGACATGGCGATCACTGCGTCGGTTTTTTATTGTTGTTCGCCGCTCAATTGATATAGGAAGCGGCGCCTTTGTTTTCCGTGAGATTTTTGACGGGTCCCCCTTCCCGAAAGTCCGCCAGATAGAAGTCATAGTCATACTGGCGCAACAGAGGCTTTACTTCTTGGAGGAAAATCTCTTCGTCATAGAGCAGGAGGTCAATGTAGGCGTTTTCTTTGCCGAAGCCCGTCCCTAACAGGATCCCGATCTCATTGCCGCTGTCTTTTTCGCCGAGCACAAATTCCGAAATCTTGTCGAGGATTTCCTCCCGCAGCTGGAGCATGAGTTCCGGATCGTCATTGGCGCAATTGTAGTAAAGAAAACAAGCCTTGGCGCCGCTTTTCTCAAAGTCGTCAAACATGTCTCGCTTATTCTGGTAAAATTCTTCCACAAGCTCAATACAGCATGTGGTCCCGGCATAGAGGTCCTGCCGCAATCCTTCTTCCTCGGCCGGATCCATTTCGTAGGCCGAATAGGAATCGGAGGGACTCCGGAAAAACGTCCGCTTGTTCTCCTCAAGTTTTTTCTCGATATAGGGTCCCAGTTCGTACATGGGGAACATCTTTCCCGTTTTTTTTGTGAGGCGCTCAATGGGTCCGATATACATTTCCACCACATTTTCTCCCACCAAGGCGTCCAGCAGGACAAAAAACATGTTCAGGGCGGCTTTTTCTTCCATTTTCGCGAATTCCTCATGATAGAAGCCTACGTAAAACACGTTTTGCTTCTCGTCATAGCCCACCCGCAACAGGATGTTCTCGATGGAGATTACGGCGTCCTCCTTCCGGTAGCCGTAGGTTTTCGAGATTCCTCCCATCTTGTAGGGAGAAAAGGTCCACTCGTATTTGAGGTCCACAGGGGCCCGGGACACGAGATAGGGCAGCAGATAGAAGAGATAATGTTCTCCCGCCGTGGTAAAGGAAAATTCATGACTGCCTCCGAATTCGAAGTAAGAACTTTTGGAAAAAACCAGATCCAGGGCGTTTCCGACAAAGGCAGTCGTCTGTTCGGGATCATATTTCTTGGGGTTTTCAATAAAATCGTGTATTTTTTCCTCGTTGGCCTGAAACCATTTCCAGAAAAAATCCACTCGTTCTCGATAGGTATTCATGATGATTCCTCCGTTTTTACATGGTACCATATTATAGCACAAGGGAACAAAAATGTATATTTTTAAATTTTTACTTTTCAAAACCGCGGGGAATTTGGTATAATGAGATGGAGGTCCCATGACAAAAATACGTGAAATCCTGGAAAGAAATCCCCTGATCCCGGCCGTCAGAAACGAAGACTTTCTGGAAGAGGCCGCCGCCTGTCCCAGCGAGCTCGTTTTTATCGTCATGAGCAACCTTGTGAATATCAAGCATATTGTCGATACGCTGCGAACCAGGGAGAAGAAAGTCTTTGTCCACATCGACATGGTGGCGGGGCTTTCTTCGGAAAATTATACGGTGGATTATCTGATCCGGGAGATCCATCCCGACGGGCTCATTACCACAAAACACAACGTGACGGCCTACGCCCGGAAACAAAAAATCCCCGTGATCCAGCGTTTCTTCATCCTGGATTCCTTTTCCTTCGATAACAGCATCCTTCACATCCGGGAGAACAAACCCGACGCCGTGGAGGTTTTGCCCGGGGTCATCCCCGGAGTCATCACGCGCATGACGAAGCTGGCCCCTGCGCCTGTCATCGCCTCGGGTTTGATCGCCACAAAGGAGGATGTGACCCGTTCCCTCAACGCGGGCGCCGTCAGCGTCAGCACCTCCAAAAAAGAACTGTGGGAAATGTAGGAGAGGATTGTTGGAAAAAGCGGTTGTCAGAATTTTTTTTGATCCTGCTCTTGACAAAATTCCAATAATGTTCTATATAGAGTAATAGATGAATAAAGCTATGGTGATAGAGATGGCTTAAAATGAAGCGCGTTTATATTGTTACGCTATTGCCGGAAGACAGTATAAAAGTCGATTTTTAAGTTTTTTTATTTACCTTACTTTAAAAAATCAAAATATAGAAGGAGGATGTTTTATGAAAAGATTTTTCAGACTCGCAACACTGCTGACATTGTTTGTAGTACTCGTATCAGGTCTTTCCGCGGCGCCGAGAGTCATCAAGCTGACAACGAAATTCGTTCCCGCGGAGCAGACGACGCTTTCCCTCGTGAAAGTCATCGACGGCATCAACAAAGGCAGTAACGGAGCGTTGGAAGTCCAATTATTCGACAGCGGCACCATGCCCATCGGAAAAGACGGCCTGGAACTGGTGGCTCAGGGCGGAGACGTGATGTGCGTTGACGGCGTGGATTTTCTGGGCGACTATGTACCCGATTTCAACGCCATCATCGGACCTTTCCTCTATACGTCCTTTGACGAATATCTGGCCATGGCGAGAACGCCTCTGGTGGAAGAACTGAAGGCCAAAGCCTACGAGCAGGGCATCAAAGTATTGTCCATCGACTGGGTATTCGGATTCCGCAGTATGATGCTGAAGAAACCCGTGAAAGTTCCCGAAGACATGATAGGAATCAACCTCCGCGTACCGACGAGTCCGCTGTATACGGAAACCATCAAGGCCCTGGGCGCGAACCCCATTGCCATGTCCTATCCCGACACCTACGCGGCCATCCAGTCCGGCGTCATCGACGGCGTGGAAGGCTCCATCATGACCTACTGGGGCACAAAGCAGTGGGAAAATGTAAAGGAATACTCCCTGACGAATCACCTTTTGGGCGTATCGGCCGTGACCATTTCCCGCAAACTCTGGGAGAGCCTGACCCCCGAACAGCAGAAACTGATCCAGGAACAGGTGGATTTCGGCGCCAAGGACAATCTGGACGCCACGGTGGCTTCCGAAGCCGACTTTATGGAAAAACTGAAGGGCGTAGGCGTTCATGTGCACGAAGTTGACGCGGACGCTTTCAACAAGGCCGCTTCCGTTGTATTCACGAAATTCCCCAAATGGTCTCCCGGCATCTACGACAAGATCATGGTTGAGTTGAACAAGATCCGCGGAAAGAAATAAACCGCGCGTTTTATTGCGGATTTACAGCAAAGGCATACGGAAGTCCACGCGACAGAGACGCCCTTCCGGGCGTCTCCGCCGCGGATATGATCATTTATAACAATGGGGGGATATTGTGAAAATCATTTTCGCGCTTGCAATCCTTCTCACGATTACCGGATTGTGGAAAATATTTCAAAAAGCGGGAATTCAGCCGGTTTTGGCTGTGATACCCGGCGTCAACCTGCTCTTTCTGATCTGGAAAGTTGCAAAATTTCATATCTTTTATTTCGTTTTTTACGGCGTGGTGGCCTGGATCAGCTTCGGGGCCAATTCTTCCCCGTCCATGCAGCAGATTATGGCGACCATCGCGATTCTGCTCTGGATCGTCCTCTCCATGGAAACGGCCAGGCATTTTGGCAAACCGGTCTTCTGGGGAATTCTGGCGGGCGTCCTGCCCTTTGTCTTCTATCCGGTTTTGGGATTCGGACCTTCCGAATACAAGCCCGAGACGAGGCGGCTGGAGTTTTACGACAATTTTGAATTTTACATCGCGGGCGTATTTATTCTCGTGACGGTGGCTTTGACTTCCTTCACGGTTTTCACGCGTTACTGCCTGCGTTTTACTTTGGTATGGAATCAGGAAGTCTCCACCGGGTGTTTTGTATGGACCATCTTTTTGGCCGCCGCCGGAGGCTTCCGAAAAAAAGGCCTGATGGGCGTCGATATCGTCGTGCAGCTGATCCGGGGGAAGGCCCGGGCGGGCGTCGAGCTCTGCAATTCCATTGTCCTGCTTGTGATCTGCACCGCCATGTCTTACCTGAGTCTCGGTTATGTGCTGCGCTCCACGAAGATCACCTCGGCCCTTGAGATTTCCTATGACTATATAAATGTGTCCATCGTGATCAGCTTTACGCTGATGACGCTTTATTCGCTGATGTTTTTCTGGAACAGCTTGAAAATTTTGCTCGGGAAAGGAGGGGATGCCTGATGTTTCATCCTATGGCGCCGATCTTTATCCTGTTTTTTCTGTTTTTCTTCAATGTACCGATCGCGCTGTCCCTGATCGGGGCGACATTGTATTATTTTTTCTTCATCAATACGTCCATGCCGGTCAATATGGCGATCCAGCAGTTTGTGACCGCCGTGGAGTCCTTCCAGTATCTGGCGGTGCCCTTCTTTATCCTGTTGGGGTCCGTCATGAACTATTCGGGGATCAGCGAGCATCTGATGGATATGGCGGAAGTGCTCTCGGGCCACCTCAAGGGAGGACTCGCCCAGGTCAACTGCGTGCTCTCTGCTCTGATGGGCGGCATTACGGGATCGGCCAACGCCGACGCCGCCATGGAAGCGAAGATTCTGGTGCCGGAAATGCTGAAAAAGGGCATGCCTGTGGATTTCGCCTCTGTGGTGACCGCCGCCTCTTCGGCCGTGAGTCCCGTCATTCCCCCCGGAAACAACCTCATTGTATACGCCATGCTGGCCAATGTTACCGTGGGCGACATGTTCCTGGCGGGTTACACCCCAGGCATCCTCATGACCGTGGCCCTCATGGCAACCGTATATATCATCGCCCGGAAACGGGGCTACAAGCCCACCAGAGACCGGGCGCCCAAGCCCATGGAAATCGTACGGCAGGGATGGAAATCCATTTACGCGCTGATCATCCCCTTCGGGATCATCCTCGGCATGCGGATGGGGGCCTGTACGCCCACGGAAGCGGGCGGGATCGCCGCGGTATTTTCGCTGATTGTGGGAGTCGTGGCCTACCGGCGGCTCAAATGGCATCACGTCCCCTTGATCATCAAGGAGACCGTGTCCAGTACCGGCTCCGTCATGCTGATCATCGCCTCGGCCAAGGTATTCGGCTACTACCTGACGCTGGAGCGGATCCCCATGCGGATCACGGCATTTCTCATGAATATCAGCAGCAGCGCCTTCGGGCTTTTGATCGTGATCAACGTCCTGCTCCTTTTTGTGGGCATGTTTATCGAAGGGGGCGCGGCTCTCGTGATTTTAGGCCCGCTGTTGGTTCCCGCGGCGGTGTCCAGAGGGGTCGATCCGCTGCATTTCGGTGTGATCCTCATTGTCAATATCATGATCGGCGGACTTACGCCGCCCTTCGGCTCCATGATGTATACGGTCTGCGCCATCACCGGCTGCCGGTTTGCGGATTTCGTCCGGGAAGTATGGCCTTTTATCATATCGCTTTTGGTGGTGCTGGCCCTCGTGACCTATTCGGAGACCGTTGCCCTGGCGCTCCCCAAAGCCCTCGGCTACAAGACCATCGGCGCCCGGAAGCGGGATGCCGAGAAGCAGAAGGCCACAGAGGAAGCGGAAAAGGCAAAGCAGACGAGTATGTTGCCGCCGGCGGATTGGAGAAATCCCATACAGATATTACGGCCGAATGCGGCTTCTTGTAATTATGTCGTAATATTGGGGAAAGGGGCGTAATTCATGGGAAAATTATCCGCAAAAAAATGTTTTCTTTTGGATATGGACGGGACCATCTATCTCGGGAACGAGATGATTCCCGGCGCCGACAAATTTCTGGAGGCGCTGACGGCCCATGGGGTCCGTTATATTTTCCTGACGAACAATTCGTCCAAGAGCAAGGTTGTTTATCTTGAAAAATTGCGAAAAATGAAACTTCCCGCGACCATAGACAATATTTTTACCTCGGGGGAAGCGACGACCGTTTATCTGAACCGAGAAAAGCCCGGCGCGCGGATCTTCCTGTTGGGAACGCCCGCCCTGGAGGAGGAATTTGTAAAGAGCGGCTTCACCCTGGTCCGGGAGAGAAACGAGCATCCCGACTATGTGGTGTTGGGCTTTGATACGACGCTGACCTATGAGAAGCTGTGGATCGGCTGCGACTACATCATGGACGGCGTGCCCTACATCGCGAC
>JAISST010000093.1 GCA_031272945.1 Fusobacteriaceae bacterium | reverse complement strand
GCAGCGCCGTGTACACTTCGCCCAGAGGCATCGGCGTAGGCGTCGCGCCCATAACTTCCATGCCCTTTACCTGGATCAGGTTGTTGGGAACGCGGATTTTCTGCCCTTTAAAATCATCTACGCCGCGGATGGGTTTTTTCGTCAGCGTATGTCTGTCTCCGTAAATCCAGTTGCAACCGATCAATTTCAGTCCCTTAGCTTCCAGCAACTTTTCCTGGCTCTTCCACCAGTCACTCTTGACCAATTTCCAGGCCTCATCCCATGTCTCGAAGAAATAGGGCCCGAACGTAATCCCCATGTCCACAACGCCGCGGTCGGCGTAAAAGGCGCCGTCAGCCAGGGTGATGACCGAGTCTCCGGCCAGCATCTGGTCGATCAGGTCATTTTTCGATCCCAACTGGCTCGAAGGAAACAGTTCCACTTTGATGGAGCCTTTGCTCTTTTCCTCGATCAGGCGTTTCCATTCGCGGCAGGCCTCGTCGAAGGGTTCTCCGGGATTATTTTCGTACCCGATCTGGATCGTCACGGTCTTATCCGCCCCATAGAGCCCGAAAGCCAAAAACGTAAAAATCAATGCAACCAGTAAAGCGATTTTTCTCATTTGTTTTCCTCCTTTTTCAATAATTTAAGTTGTTTATTTAAAATTTTTGTGTCCGTTCTCCTGAGTTTATTGCGTATCGTGTATGATTTTCAGTATTTTTATATTCATTATAAAAATACTTATGAACATATTTATGTATTTTCTATAAGGATACCACATAAAATGAAATTCGTCAATATTAAATTCAAAAAATCTTTTTTTAGAACAATTTATTTGTATTCAATACATAATTAAAATAAAATAAGAAAATACTCCCTTTGGAAACCCCTCGGAATTTTTTTCAACAAACTGTTGCATTTCTTTAATTTATCTGGTATATATATACATATATGGCTTTTGTGTATATTTTTAAACGGGAGGTAAGTATGAACGTTGTGTTTATCGAAGAACCGGGCAAAATAGAACTGAAAGAGCGGGAAATTCCCGCGCCCGGAAAAGGGGAGGCGCTGCTCAAAATAAAATACTGCGGGATTTGCGGCTCCGATCTCGCCACATTTACGGGAAATCAGCCCTTCACCACTTATCCGCGGATCCCGGGGCATGAATTTTCGGCCGAGATCGTACAAATCGGAGAGAATCCCCGGGGACTCAAACCCGGCGATATTGTGACGGCCAATCCCTATTTCAACTGCGGCCGCTGCTATTCCTGCAGACGGGGTATTTTGAACGCCTGCGTCTCCAACGAGACCATGGGCGTGCAAAGGGACGGTTCTTTCAGCGAATATGTCGTAATGCCCGTGGAGCGGATCTATCCCGGAAAAGGTCTGTCGGCCAAAACGCTGGCGCTCATCGAACCTTTCTCCATCGGTTACCACGCCGTAAGCCGCGGCCATGTAAAGCCCGGACATAAAGTACTTGTGATCGGCGCGGGCGCCATCGGCATCTTCGCCGCCATCTCGGCAAAGCTGAGAGGCGCTGAGGTCCATATCGCCGACGTGTTTGCAAAGCGGCTGGAAAACGCCCTGAAATTTGGACTTGACGGAACCATTGACGTCTCAAAGGAAAATCTGACGGAAAAATCAAAGGAAATCACCGGCGGAAACGGCTATGACGTCTGCATAGAAGCCGTCGGAAGCGGCGCGACATTTCTGGATTGCATAGAGCAGGCGGCCACGGGAGCGGACATTATCCTGATCGGCAACGGAAAGAAAGAAGTTACGTTCAATCACTCCATTCTTCTGAAAAAGGAGCTCAATGTCTTCGGGTCCCGCAATTCTCTGAAAAAGGACTTTGAAGAGCTGATCGAACTCGTTTCCTCGGGAAAGGTCGTCATTGATCCCATCATCAGCGATATCTTTGAGATGAAAGACAGCGTCAAAGCTTTCGATACCCTCGTGCACAATGACGGCAGCAAATTCAAAATTCTGATAAAAATATCTGATTAAGAGGAGGAGCACATGGAATTAAATCGCGAAAAACTGAATTTGCCCAAATACCCCGAAAAAATCATTCAGTTCGGGGAAGGGAATTTCCTCAGAAGTTTTATTGACTGGCAAATCGATATCCTCAATAAAAACGCAGGACTGAACGCCGGCGTCGTCGTGGTCCGCCCCATTGACACAAACCAGCCGCTGCTGGATACACAGGACGGACTTTACACCTCTATCATCCGCGGGATCAACGAGAAAGGGGACGTCGTCAAGGACTACCGGATCATATCCTCCGTCAACCGGGAAATCCCAATTTACAAAGAATACGGGGAATACCTGAACCTCGCCCGGAACCCCGACATCCGCTTTATTTTCTCCAACACGACGGAAGCGGGAATTGCCTGGAGCGACAAGGACAAGTATGACGACGCGCCGCCCGCCACCTATCCCGCCAAGTTGACGCGCCTTTTGCACGAACGCTTCACCGCGTTCTCGGGGGCAAAAGACAAGGGTTTCATCCTGCTTCCCTGCGAACTCATCGACTACAACGGCATCGAGCTCAAACGCATCGTTTTCCTGTACGCCGATCTCTGGAAATTGGGAGACGAGTTTAAAAAATGGCTCGAAGAGTCCAATATTTGGTGTTCAACCCTGGTAGACCGCATCGTGACCGGTTATCCCAAGGCGGAGAAAGAGACGCTTGAAAAAGAATTGGGCTATCACGACGCCTTTATGACGACCGGCGAGTATTTTTACCTCTACGTGATCCAGGGGCCCAAGGAACTCCTTACGAAGGAATTACATCTGGACAAAGTCAATCTCAATATCGTCATCACCGAGGATCTGAAGCCTTACAAATTGAGAAAAGTGGGAATTTTAAACGGCGCCCACACTTCCATGGTGCCGGTCGCCTACCTGTACGGGGTCGACACGGTCCGGGAGGCCATGGAAAATGAGGAAATCCGTTCTTTCGTGCTGCAAGAAGCCGATGAGGAAATCATTCCGGCCATCGACATGGATAAGACCGAGCTCCATCAATTTAAAAACGACGTGGTAAAGCGTTTTCAGAATCCCTACGTGAAACACATGCTTCTGGATATCTCTCTCAATTCCATGTCCAAATACAAGACGAGAATCCTCCCTCAAGTGCTGGAGACGCAAAAGCGGACCGGAAAAGTCCCCAAAAGACTGGCTTTCGCCTTGGCGGCCCTCATCCGTTTTTACAAAGGCGTCCGGGAAAACGGAGATCCGATTCCTTTGAAGGACGACAAGGTATTTTTGGATCTCTACGCAGAGCTTTGGAAAACAAAGGATTATCGCAAAATCGCGGAAACCGTCCTGGGGCTCAAAGATCACTGGGATCTGGATTTGAACACGATCCCGGGCTTTACGGACACCGTGGCCGGATATCTCGAAAAAATCGATACGGAAGGCGTGAAAAAAGCGCTGCGGGAAATCTGATTTTCGCGCCGAAGGCGCCGGGGAAAATCCAATTTCTCCGGAGGGAGGAATATTGCTATGAAGGAATTGATTCAACTCCATCCAACGGACAATGTGATCATCGCGTTGCGGGATTTTAAAGCGGGAGAGCGCATCCCTTTCGGGAGCGAAACGCTGACGCTGACCGAAGATATTCCCCGCAGGCATAAAATCGCGTTGCAGGATATCGCCGAGGGACAGCAGGTAGTAAAATACGGCTTTCCCATCGGGCACGCCACAACCGCCATTGTCAAAGGCGGCTGGGTCCATACCCACAACACGAAAACCAATCTCAAAGATACGCAGACGTACGAATATAAACCAAAATTCGCGGAGCGCCTTTTCACTGACGCGCCGCGAGAAGTGAACATCTATCGGCGGAAAAACGGCGGCGCAGGCATCCGCAACGAACTCTGGATCATTCCCACGGTGGGCTGCGTCAACGCCATCGGACAGCGGATTATGGAAGCGTTTTTAAAGGAAGCGGGTCCCCTTTCCATAGACGGAACCAACGTCCTGACACATAACTACGGCTGTTCTCAGTTAGGGGAAGACCATGCCAACACAAGGACGATTCTCCAGGATACCGTAAAGCATCCCAACGCGGGTGGGGTTCTGGTGCTGGGTCTGGGCTGCGAGAACAATCAGATGGCTGAATTTATCAAAACCCTTGGCGATTACGATCCAAAACGTGTGAAATTTCTTGTGGCCCAGGAAGCGGGCGATGAGATCGCCGCAGGAAAAGAACTGCTGCTGGAACTCTACGCGGAAATGAAAGACGACAAGAGGGAAAAAGCGTCCATGGCCGAGATCAGCTTCGGCCTTGAGTGCGGCGGATCCGACGGTTTCTCCGGAATCACGGCAAATCCCATGCTGGGTCTCTTTTCCGATTATGTCATCGCACAGGGAGGAACCACGGTCCTGACGGAAGTACCGGAAATGTTCGGGGCGGAAACGCTTTTGATGGAGCGCTGCAAAGACCGGGCGACCTTTGAAAAATGCGTGCTTTTGATTAACGATTTCAAAGAGTTTTTTCTCAAAAATGGCCAGGAAATCTATGAAAACCCCTCTCCGGGCAACAAAAGAGGCGGAATCACCAGCCTTGAGGACAAATCCCTGGGATGCACGCAGAAATCGGGCGGATCGCCTGTGGTAGACGTTCTGCGCTACGGTGAAACGCTGAAAACAAGAGGCCTCAATCTCCTGAGCGCCCCGGGCAATGATCTTGTCGCCACCACGGCGCTTTTGGCGGCGGGCTGCCAGCTTGTGCTCTTTACGACGGGTCTCGGCAATCCCTATGGCGGCTACGGGCCCACGGTCAAAATTTCCACGAATACCCAACTCTATGAGAAAAAACCGGCCTGGATTGATTTCGACGCGGGCAGGCTCGTTACCGGAGATCTGACCATGGAAGATCTCGCGAGAGAATTCATCGACTACATCGTGGGCGTCGTCAACGGCCAGCGGGTCTGCAACGAGAAGAACAACTTCCGGGAGATCGCGATTTTTAAAAGCGGCGTCACGTTATAGGCGCGCCATAAGAAAAAACAGCAAAAACCGGCGCTAAAGCGCCGGTTTTTTACGTCTGTTTCCCTTACTCAACGATATGCTGGCGGAGAAATAAGGGGGAGGGGGGAAGTTAGTGTAAAATATTTATAGGGAAATTTCAAAAAAATTTAACAGAAAA
>JAISST010000055.1 GCA_031272945.1 Fusobacteriaceae bacterium | reverse complement strand
CCGGGACAGGGGTCATTGCCCTTTCCAATACCGGAACCATTAACGCGATGGGCGCAAAGGCCGTGGGTCTCTACAGCAACAGCGGAACCATCAGCAACGCGGGCGGAACTTTGAATGTGGCGACGGATGCCATCGGGATATTCGCCGAAAAGAATGCGACTTCTATAGATGTAGGGAATACGACAGTCACCGAAGGGGTCGGCGTTGTTCTCAAGGACTTGGTCAGTCCTCCGGCCATAACCGGAGCGATCACACTGAACGGCGGAACGGCGGCAAGCGGCAGTAGTACGCCAGCCAAGTATTCCATCGGGACTTTCCTTGTGAACGCCAGCGGGACATTGACAGCGCTTCCGGCAATCAGCCATCTTGGTGATTACACGGTAACCATGGTCATTGAGGATATTGATCCGGATCCGCCCTCACCGCCCGTTATCACACCGGCGTTGTCGGTAAATGTTCCGCTCACTGTTGGTTCGAGCGGATTCACCAATGAAATCGGAGCGATTGTCAAGAATAAAGACGTTTCGGTAGCCTTCAACAACCCGGTCACGATCACTGGGCAAGAGAACATCGGAATCTATTCAGAAAACAGTGTAGTTACCTACAACACCATTACGGTAACCGACCTCCCCGTAACGGATACGAACTACCAAGCCTCCTCCATCGGCGCCTACGCCATCGGAAAGAGCATAACCGGCGGAGCCCTCACGGTAGGGAAAAACAACATCGGCATCTTCGGGGATGAGGCGGTTATCAAAACGGGCAACATCACAGCAAACGACCGGGCCATCGGCGTCTACAGCAAAGGAGACGCAGGCGCAAGCCCGCTGAAGAAGGTCGAGACAGGAAACATTGAGGCAAAAACTGCGGCCTACGGCGTATTCGGAACCGACAGCGACATTGACGTAAAAGGCAGCATTAAGGTCGGAACCGACACGGCCATCGGCGTGATCTCCGAAGGAAAGGGCGCCATCGACATCGAGGGCGACATCACGGTAGCTTCCAAGGCAAACCTTGCCGATCTCAATCACCCGGCCTCCATCGGAATCTACAAGAAAAAAGGCGAAGGCAACATCACCACCGCGGCCGGAAAGCTTATGGACATCGGGAAAGGCGGCTACGGCTACTATGTGGACAACAGCGGCGGCTCAAACGTCATTGACATCTACGGTAACGCGGACATTGCCTTGAAGGAAGCGGCTGTCGGCGGCTACATCTCCGGCAAAGCAAACTACATCGGTAATTCCAATATTACGGTAGGAGAATCCTACCTGGGCGCGAACCCGCCGTCGGATCATCGGGTGCAGAGCGACACGCTGAACTCTATCGGATTATACATCGCCGACGGGGCCACAGGTACAAATTACGGGAACATCGACGTCAGCTATGACCACTCGGTGGGCGTCTACCTCCGGGAAGCGAAATTTGAAAACGCGGGAACCTTCCTGGTGGATAACGGCGCCGTCGGAATCTTGGCCAAGGAAGGAACCTATGTCAAAAACAGCGGAACCATCGATGTAAAAATGACCACTACCCCAAGTTGTGGCGGAAAATCCATCGGAATCGCGGCATACGGCGTGGACAACAACATTGCCGTCGTGGAAAATACCGGAACCGTCAACGTCTATGACGGCATCGGCATTTACCTCAATCCCTACTCCCAGCTCATCAACACCGGAGCGATCCACGTGGACGACGGAGACGGACTGTACATCGCGCCGGGGGCGATTCTGGACAATCGCGGAATTCTCGATCTTACAGACTTCGACGGAGACCGAATCAACGGCAACAAAGAAGTCTCCGCGGGAGACATGCCCTGGGGCGCTGTCAACATCACCGATGACGGCGTGGTCGTCATCAACAACGACTTTATCCACGCGGGAACCCTCATGGCGGAAAACGTCATCGCAAACGGGGCCATCGTCAAGATCACCGGGATTGACCCCGACAAACCCATGTTCGAGGTCAACAACCTGGAGGGAACCGTAAAGCTCGAGTCCGATTTTATCAAGACCGGAAACGGCTACGGCTGGACGGTGCCGAACTTCTACAAGACCTTGAGCGGAGGCGCCGCCACCACAAAAGTCACCATCGAAACATCGCCCCTCTTCGTGGCCCACGTAACGCAAAACGGTTCTCTCACAGTGGCAAAACAACCTTACGCGTACCTCGTAACGGGAACCCAGTTTGAGAAACTCTATGACGGCGTCGACAGTCTCCTGGCCCTTGACCAGGCGGGTCTCGGAGACGATTCCCAGATTCTGAAGGGCCTCAACGCCTACCTCGACGCGAAATACGAGGAGAGCGAGGACGAATTCATGAAAGAGGCCGACAGGACCCTTGCCGAAATGCGGGGCGATATCTACGCCACGATCCAGGACCGCATGCAGGACGTAAACCGGGCCTTCGACCGCTCTTTCGAAGAGCTCCTGAACTCCTACAACTACACGCGGGATACGGGCAAATGGAGCGTCATCTACCAACAGGGGCGCTTCCGGGACGACACCGTGGGAATCGACAGTTATGACTACAGGGTGCAGGGGGTCCTCTACATGAAAGAATACGAAGGCCGCCGCTACAACAACAAGTGGGGCTGGTACGCGGGATTTGCCGTATCGAGGTTTGACTTCGACGACGCGCCCAAGTACTTCGACCGCTCCAAGGAAGACATCTACAGCGTACGGGTAGGGGCCCACTTCGTAAAATCCATCGGAGAAAACGACAGACTGCGCTGGATCTCCCGGGTGGAGTTGGGCTACAACCGCCACGACGCCGAACGGGTCCTGGAACTGGACAAGGTTTACAAGAACAGCGCCCACTACGACAGCTTTACGGTAAGCTTTGACAACAAGCTCGAAAAGACCCTGTACCGATCTCTTTCCACAAACATCAACGCCTACGCGGGCGTAAACCTCGAATACGGACACATCTCGAAATTTACGGAACACAGCGGCCACAACGCCGACGGAACTCCGACGGGAGGACTGGAACTGGACGTCAAGGGCAGAGACTATTACAGCATAGCGGCCGAGATCGGCGTCAAGGGCAGCAAACGCTTCTACGTAGGGAAAAAGGTATCGCTGAAACTCGAAGGGGATGTGGCCTACGGCTACGAATTCGGGAGCAACCACAAAGCAAACCGCGGCAGGGTCCACGGAGGGACGGAAGATTATTACGACCTCATCAAGCCCGCCGAGGAGAAAGGCGTAGGGAGGGCCAGAGCTTCCCTCACCATCGAGAAGCGGGACCACATCGGGTTGTCCTTCGATGTGGAGGCAAGGAAGTATCAGAACAAGAAGGATGTGGACTTACGGTACGGCGTACGGTTTACGTATAAGTTCTGATTTCGGGAATTGAAAATCAAAGAAAACCCCCATGCCTGATCAGCATGGGGGTTTTTTGGTTTCTAATATTGTCGCGCTGAAAATATTATTTAATTAAAGCCGATTGTCAATCGACATTTCCATTAATTGCCTCTTCCGGAGGAACCATTCCCCATTCCTCCCAATCTCCGGGTTCTTCAACGCCGGTCGGGTGGAATCCGGGTTCTTCACCGGGTCGGCATTTCCGGATGTTTAATCCACATTCCCTCAAAAAAGCGAGTAACTCATCCCGCGTCATATCTTCCATATCTTTTATATGATCCATAATACTTTCACCTCGCTTATTGCGATGAGATCAGATTGATAAATACATATTTCCGTTCCGTTTGGAATCCGGCTTATGCTCTGGATTCGTTTGCCTTTGTTATTATCGTAAGTGAAACTATTTGCAATTACTGCTTTCTTGACGAAGCGTCTGGATAATATATTCAATACTGTATTGTCAATTTTCCGACCGGTATCAGGAGAATAAAATGTTAGTGTCTCCATTAATTTGAGCATCATATTTCTTCTGTTGTGAAATAACCTGCAGTCATCTCCATATGGATCGCGTAAATCCAAAATATGCTCTTCATCAACATCTAAACGATACTGTAGTATGATCCGTTTTCTGTAGTTAAATTTCTTCTTCGCCCAAAACACGGCCATTTCATAGGAGTCCAAATACCAATAAACGCCGGTCCCGAACCAACCGTTAGCGGATGGATGGAATTCGCCGGTATTTTTAATTTTTTCCCAGTTTTCCAATGATGTGCCGTGGTAACATGTCAATAACATCGTTTGCCTCCTTTGTACCCAGCGATTTATACCCAATTGTAGCACAGAAAGCTCTATTTGTAAATGATTTTTTTCCTCCGGGTGAAGCCGGACGCGCGTGTCCACATTCCGGTCAAATTCAATTGACAAAGAACATTATTTATGTTATAATGACAGATAATTGTACGCACATGGAGGTGCTTATGGAACGTCCTTTGATCTTGCAGATGAAAGGGATCACCAAATTGTTTCCCGGGGTACGCGCTCTGGACGACGTGACGCTCAAGGTACGCTTGGGAGACATTCACGCCATTTGCGGCGAAAACGGCGCCGGAAAGTCTACGCTGATGAAAATCCTTTCCGGGGTATACCCCCATGGTTCTTATGAGGGCACAATCATTTACCAGGGAAAGGAGATGGCCTTCCGGGATATTAAAGAATCGGAAAAGGCAGGGATTGCCATCATTCATCAGGAGTTGACGAATATTCCTGAGTTATCGATTACCGAAAACATTTTTTTAGGGAACGAGACCGTGCGCGGGGGCCTCATCGACTGGGACGAGGAACGCCGCCATACGCTGGAATTGCTGGCGCGGGTCGGCCTCGAGGTCGATCCCGGTACGCTGATCAAAAACCTCGGCGTGGGGCAGCAGCAGCTGGTGGAGATCGCCAAGGCCCTCTCGAAAAATGTGAAACTTCTCATATTGGATGAGCCGACGTCGGCCTTGAACGAAACCGACGCGGCCAATTTGTTTGGACTCATGCGGGATCTGAAGCAAAAGGACATCACCTGCATCATGATTTCCCATAAATTGAACGAAATCGCGGCCATCGCCGACGCCGTAACCGTAATCCGGGACGGGCGCACCGTGGAAACTTTCTTTGTGGACGGGGGTACCCTGGACGAAGACCAATTGATCCGGGCCATGGTGGGCCGCTCCATCGAAAATCGCTTTCCGGCCCATGAATCCCATCCGGGGGAGGTCATCTTCGAAGTGTCCGGCTGGCGCGTGGAGGATCCCAATATCCCGGGACGCATGATCTGCAAGGATTCCGGCTTTTTTGTGCGGGCGGGAGAGATTGTGGGCTTTGCGGGCCTTATGGGCGCGGGGCGTACGGAGCTTATGCGCTCCCTTTTCGGAAAGAATTTCGGGATCTGTCATGGGGGAACCGTCAAAATCAAGGGGCGCGAGGTGAAACTGGAAAATGTGGACGCCGCCATCCGGGAAGGGCTCGCCTATGTGCCGGAGGATCGAAAGACCCTGGGGCTCAATCTTCTGGACACAATCCGCAAGACTTTTGTGGCGGCAAATCTCCGGGGAATTCTGCGGGGGAGACTGCTGGACCTCGATAAGGAATTTCATGTGGCGGAGCACTACAGGGAAACGTTAGGGGTAAGGACCCGCAGCGTCGATAACGGCGTCGTGACGCTCTCGGGAGGCAACCAGCAGAAAGTTGTCCTGGGCAAATGGATGTTCACGGAACCCGAAGTACTCATCCTGGATGAGCCGACCCGGGGCATCGACGTGGGGGCCAAATATGAGATCTACAAGCTGATCCATCAGTTGGCGGATCAGGGCAAGGCAGTCATCTTCGTCTCGTCGGAGCTGCCGGAACTCCTGGGGGTGTCGGACCGGATCTATACGGTCTGTGAAGGGGCAATTACCGGCGTATTGGACGTAAAAGACGCCGATCAGGAAAAACTGATGCGGATGATGACGATGACGGGAAGAGCCGGGGCGGGCCCGGCAAAGGGGGAGACGCTTCATGGATAAGCTGAAACAAATATTCGGCGGCAAGCTCAGGCAGTACAGCATGGTGGTGGCCCTTGTGGCCCTTGTCGTCATTTTCAATATCGCGTCGGGCGGAAGGATGGTCACTTCATCCAATTTTCAGAATTTGATTTCCGGCAATTCCTATGTACTGGTACTGGCAATCGGCATGCTGATGGTGATCGTCATCGGCCAGATCGACCTTTCGGTGGGATCCGTGGCCGGGTTTTCCGGCATGGTCATGGCGCTTGCGGCCCGGGATCTGCATTTGCCCTGGTGGTGCGCGGTGCTCTTAAGTCTCGCCATCGGGGCGGCGGCCGGGGCCTGGCAGGGCTTCTGGCTGGCGCAGGTGGGAATTCCCGGCTTTATCACGACCTTAGGCGGCATGATGATCTTCCGGGGAGGCGTCATCTGGCTCTCCCGGTCCATTTCCGTTCCCGCGCCGCCGCAGCTCAAGATGTTCGGCGCAGGCTATCTGCCCGATTTCGGACGGAACGTCACCGGCATGAATAACTCCACGCTGGCTTTGGGGATCATGGCCGCAGTGTTTTTTGCCCTGTCGCAACTGCGCAGACGGCGCAGAGCCGCTGTCCTCAACGGAAAAGCCGAAGAACTCTGGCCAGTCGTTGTGCGGATTTTGCTGGTTGCCGTCGTCATCGCCTACCTGACTTGGATATTCGGAACCGGTCGTCCCGGCACGTCCTTTCCGGTACCGGGATTGATCCTCGCCATTCTCGTGGTCATCTATCACACGATCACGCAAAGGACCCGCTTCGGGCGACATATTTACGCCGTAGGGGGCAACAAGGTCTCCGCGGCGCTTTCGGGCGTCAACATCAAGCGGACGTATTTTCTGACCATGCTCAATATGTCTTTGCTGGCGGCCCTGGCGGGCATCATGTTTGTGGGCCGCTCCACGGCCGCGGGCCCTTCCGACGGGACGGGCTGGGAAATGGACGCCATCGCTGCGGTCTATATCGGCGGCGCCGCCGTATCGGGGGGCGTTGGGACCGTATTTGCCACCATGATCGGCGGGCTCACCATGGCGGTCTTAAATTCGGGACTCATGCTGATGGGCGTCGGCGCCGACCGCACCCAGGTTATCAAAGGCTTTGTGCTTTTGGCGGCCGTGGCTCTGGACGTCTTCAACAAAAGCCAGGGACGTCCCTCCATCATCGGAAGGCTCTTCCCCTCCAAAGAGACGAAACCCGCGGAGGAAAAAACGTAAAATTCAGTTCAGGCAGCTCGTCGACAAAGAAGGTTTCCCTGAATTCTTTCCGACCGGGCTTAATATATCTCTCATGACTTAAACGGAGGTTTGTATGAAAATGAAAAAGCGTCTATCTTTGTTGTCAGCGGCCATGGGTCTTCTGGTACTGGCGGTAACATGCTCCGGCGTAAAACTCCAAGCGGCGGACGGCTTTGCGGCCGATGCGGCCATCGGCGTGGCGCTCCCCTGGATCGGGACACAGAACTGGGCGGAAGCGGACGAAATGTTCAAGACCGAGCTCAAAAAGGCCGGATTTAAACCCATCGTACAGCACGCGGACAATAAAGTACCCCAGCAGCAACAGCAGATTGAATCCATGATCCAAAACGGCGTCAAAGTCCTTGTGGTAGGACCCGTTGACGGCTCTCAGCTCGGCGCGGTACTGGAAGAAGCCAAAGCCGAAGGCATCTATGTCGTCGGATATGACAGACTGCTTGAAAATACAACGGCCGTAGACGGCGTCGTACAGTTCGGCAGCGTAAAGACCGGAGAACTGCAGGGACAGGCGCTCCTGGACGGACTGGCCAAATTGAAGGGCAAAGGCCCCTACAACATCGAGCTTTTCGGCGGCGGCCCCGCCGATCCCAACGCCCCCAATTTCTTCAAGGGCGCCATGAAGATCCTGCAGCCGAAGATTGACGACGGCACCTTGAAGATCGTATCGGGCCAGAAAGAATTTACCCAATGCGCGACGCTGGACTGGGACAACTCCAAAGCCCAGGCCCGTATGGACTCCCTGCTCTCGGGCTTCTACTCCGACAAGGAAATCCATGGCGTGCTCTCCCCCAATGACGGCATTGCCCGGGCCATCATCACCGCCTCCGAGCAGGCCGGACAGAAGATCCCCGTCGTTTCAGGACTTGACGCCGAAAACGAATCCGTCAAATGGATCTGGGAAGGAAGACAGTACTCCACCGTGGCGAAACCCACCGACGTACTGGTAGGAAAGACCATTGAGATCATCAAATCCCTGCAGGCCGGAAAAGGACTGCCCGCTCCCGATACCACGACGCCCAACGGCAAGAAAGACGTGGGTCTCTATGAGTTGGCGCCCCTGGTGGTAACGAAAGAACACGAAAAGGAAGCCTTCGCCAACGATCCCGGACGCTTGGAGCTTCTGAAATAAGAAAATTGGATCGTATTTTCCCACGGCTTCAGTGGGAACTCTGCGCGCCGCGACCCGTAGGGCCGCGGCGCGCATTTTTTTGAGGAGAGGCCGCGCTTCCGTCTCTTGCTATTTTCCGGAAAAAAGTGTATAATTGGGTAACGATAAAAGGAGGAAATTGCCATGTATAAAATCCGGAAGAAGAAATGGCTCACGGCCAACATCTGTTATATGGACGTCGAAGCCCGGGATCTGGCGGAGGCGGCATTGCCGGGCCAGTTTTTGATCGTCAAGACCGATGAGAAAGGGGAGCGGGTTCCCCTGACGATCTGCGACTACGACAAGGAAGCGGGAACCGTCGCCATTGTGTTTCAGGTTGTGGGAGGCTCCACGGAGAAAATGGGCCGTCTTGAGGAAGGGGATTCCTTTCTGGACGTGGCGGGACCGCTCGGAAGGGCCTCGGAATTCTTGCACATCCCTCTGAACGAACTCTCCCGGAAGAAGGTTCTTTTCGTGGCGGGCGGCGTGGGGACGGCGCCGGTCTATCCCCAGGCCAAGTGGTTTCACGAACACGGGATTCCCTGTGACGTCGTGATCGGTACAAAGAGCGCCGATACGCTGATCCTTTATGAGGAAATGAGAAGCGTCGCCGAAAACGTCTATTTGTGCACCGACGACGGGACGCTGGGCATGAAGGGCCTTGTGACCGATATGATCCGGGATCTCGTGCAAAACAAGAAAAAACAATATGATCAGGTTATCGCCATCGGGCCCATGATCATGATGAAGTTCGCGACGCTGACCTGCAAGGAACTGGGGCTTCCCGTCACGGTGTCCCTCAATCCCCTGATGGTGGACGGGACCGGCATGTGCGGCGCCTGTCGGCTCACCATCGGCGGGCGCGTAAAGTTTGCCTGCGTGGACGGACCGGAATTTGACGGGACCGCCGTCAATTTTGACGAGGCCATGAAACGCCAGAACATGTATAAGGATCCCGTGAAACGAGCGGAACTCCAGGGGGAGGAAGAGGGCCTGTCCCACAGTCCCGCCTGTCCCGTGGAAGCGCCCGCCGCCCCGGAAAAAGGGAAACGGACGCCGGTCCGGGAACAGGACCCCCAAGTGCGCAATCACAATTTTGAAGAGGTATCGTTGGGTTACAATCTCGAAGAAGCCAAGCGGGAGGCCGCCCGCTGTCTTTCCTGCAAAAAGCCCCTCTGTGTGGCGGGCTGCCCCGTGGCCATCGATATTCCCGCCTTTATCGGGGAGATCAAGAAGGGCGACCCCGACGAGGCCGGGCGGATATTGCTCCGCTATTCCAATATTCCCGCCATCTGCTCCCGGGTGTGCCCCCAGGAGACCCAGTGCGAGGAGCGCTGCGTCGTGGGCATCAAGAACGAACCTGTGGCCATCGGAAAACTCGAGCGCTTCGTTGGGGACTACATGCTGCGGCGCGGCCCCGCTTTTGAAAAAGCCGCCCCCAATCATAAAAAAGTCGCCGTCATCGGCTCGGGCCCCGCGGGAATCACGGCGGCCGGCGATCTGGCGAAACTGGGTTATGAGGTCACGATTTTTGAGGCTCTGCACAAGACCGGGGGCGTGTTGAGTTACGGCATCCCGGAATTTCGTCTGCCAAAAAAAAGGGTCGTCGAAAAGGAAATCGACAACCTGCGCAAATTGGGCGTGACTTTTGTGACCAACACCATCGTGGGAAAGACGCTGACGCTGGACGACCTCTTTGAGAAAAAAGGCTTCGAAGCGGTTTTCATCGGCTCGGGGGCCGGTCTTCCCAAATTTATGAATATTCCCGGCGAGACGCTGAACGGGGTATTGTCGGCCAATGAATTCCTGACCCGGGTCAACCTCATGAAGGCCAACGAAAGCGATTACGACACGCCGGTCCGGATCGGCCGGAGGGTGGCCGTGGTAGGCGGCGGCAACGTGGCCATGGACGCGGCCCGCACCGCGAAACGTCTCGGTTCGGAAGTAACGGTGCTCTACCGGCGCGGCGAAAAGGAATTGCCGGCCCGTCTCGAAGAAATCCAGCACGCGAAGGAAGAAGGCGTCCGCTTTGAATTCCTGGCGTCCCCCGTGGCGCTCACGGGAGACGCCGACAATTGGCTCCGGGAGATTAAAATCATCCGGATGTCCCTGGGCGAACCCGATGAATCGGGCCGCGCCAAATTTATGGAAATCCCCGGAAGCGAATTCGTACTTCCCATGGATACGGTCATCATGTCTCTGGGAACTTCGCCCAATCCGCTGATCGCGACGACCACAAAGGGACTCCGGACAGACCGCTGGAATTGTATCGAAGCGGATCCCGCCACGGGACAGACGTCCCGGGAAGGGGTCTTCGCCGGCGGCGATGCCGTCACAGGGGCGGCCACGGTCATTCTGGCCATGGAGGCCGGAAAGAAGGCGGCGGTGGCCATAGATCGGTATATTCGTCAAAAACCATGACGCTGAAAAATATGGAAATAGGCGGGCGGCATTCTGCCGCCCCTACGTGGTTTGCGTGTAATATGTTTTTTTTAGAATTTTTCGGCGATAAAATTCGTAAATTGCCAGAGGCTTTCCGTATCGCGGACCGAACGGCTGGCCAGCATGCCCAGTTGTTTCCATTCGTCGTTTGTGAAGGAAAGCTCTTTGTTGTCGGCTTTTTCATCCACAATGGAGAGAAAAGCGTCGAGGGTCATTTTCAATTCCTCGTCCAGCTGCTTTCTTCTTCTGAGGTTCTCATAAATTCGTGTAATTTCTTTACCCAAATCCTGCTTCATTTTATAATTCCCCCTTCGTGCAGTGATTCTATTTTTGTAATTATTTCAAATACAGATATATCATACTCTATCCCGGCAAAAAAATCAACACTTTTTTGATTTTCCGGTCCTCAGTGTAAGAGTTTTTTTTGGTTGTGTATCAATTCGGAATAGATTGCACCGATTCAATCCTGATTTTGTAGAGGTTCATGGAAATATCCGCCCAATACCTTCACATCATCGCAGTAATTGCGGATTTGAAGGATCATTTCCCCCGCGGGGGCGCTGTGCAAATCCCCTTCGATTTCCGTATGGAAATAATAGCTCCAAGGCTTGCCGGCCACCGCGTGGGACTTGATATTGAGCATGTTGAAGCCCCGGTCCGCAATGGCGGTCAGGACCCGGGCCAGTTCCCCGGGGTTGTTTTTGACCGTAAACAGAACCTGGAAGCGGTTCCCGGAATCGGTGAATTCTTTGCTGATCATAATAAAACGCGTCGTATTGGTCCGACTCGTCTGGATATCGGAGGCGAGGACGGAAAGCCCGTAGAGTTCCGCCGTTTCCAGAGAAGCCACGGCCCCTTTGGCGGGGTCTTTTCTTTGCCCCACTTCTTTTGCCGCAATGGCCGTATTGAGCGCGGGAATGAGGTCGATTCCCTTCCCTTCGAAAAAGGCGGCGCACTGGGAAAGGGCCTGGGGATGGGAGTAGACTTCCCGGAGATCGGAGACGGTAGACCCTGAAATGCCCAGTAAATGATGACGGACCGGGAGATCGAGGGTTTTATTTACATAGACGCTCCCTTGTTTGAGAAGTTCGCTGATCTCGCCCACTTCGCCTGTGGAGGAGTTTTCATAGGGCAGGACCCCCGCGTCGGCCTCCCCGCCTTCCACGGCGGCGAAGACCCGGGAAAACGTTGGATATGCCAGCAATTCCTCATTTGGAAAGAGTCGTCGGGCCGCCATGGAGCTGAAGGAGCCCGCAACGCCGGGATAGGCAATTTTTTTCATGGTTTCACTTCCTTTTGTCCGATTGTTTATGTCCTCTGTTTTTCATTATAGCACGAAACATCCCCGGGGGGCAAATTTTTCGAAAAAATTTAAAAAATGCGGAAAATCGTATGGAAAAGAGCGGCGGTTTGTGGTAAAATATAGGCAGTGGAACGATTATCAAGACCATGCCCGGAAAGATTTCCGGAAGGAGTTGCAATGGAAAACCCGAAAAACAATTTTGACGAACTCATTGCCCGGAAGGACTACAATGGGGCCCTTCAACTTTTAAAATCCATGGAAAGCGAAGGCGACGCCAGTTCCTGGCTCTACTGCAACCTGGCCTGGCTTCTTGGAATCCGCGGCAGCAAAGAAGAAGCCCTGTCTTACCTGAAAAAAGTCGAGGCAAGAAATGACAATAAATTCAACAAATGGGTTTTCTCCGAGACTGCGGGAAACTTGAGCGCCCTGAACCGGCCCGGGGAAGCGGTCGTCTATCTGAAAAAAGCCATAGAGGCCGGACGGGACGACGCCTGGGTCAATTTTCTCATGGGCTTCAACCTGAACAAAATCGAAGATTATCAGAGCGCCCTGATTTATTTGCAAAAAGCGAAGGAACTTGGCAGAAACGACGCCCAGCTTTTGTTTGAGACGGGATGGGCCCTGGGAAATTCCGGCAGGAACGCCGAAGCCATCGACTATCTGCGGGCCGCCCTGGAGCTTTCCCCCGACGACATTCCGACGCTCAATGAGCTCGGGTGGAATTACGGCAAATTGGGAGAGCATAAGATCGCCATCGGCTATTACAACCAGATCAAGGACCTGGGCCATGACGACGTCAACGTCAACAGCGAGATCGGCTGGAATCTGGGAAGCCTCGACAGGCCCGAAGAGGCCCTCGAATATCTGCGCAAGGCGGAAAAACTTTCCGACGAACCCTCGGCTTTTCTCTATTCGGAGATGGCGCGAAATCTGAGAAAATTGGAGGAATACGAAGAAGCGCTGGAAGCTTTGCAAAAAGCGGCCAATCTCGGGCGGGACGATTACTGGATCCACGCCGAAATGGCCTGGAACCTGCTGCAATTGGGGAGGCTTTCCGAAGCCCTCGGGCAGTTCCGGAAAAGCAACCAGTACAAGCCCGACGACCGATGGATTCTTTCCCAGATCGGCTATTGTCTCGGAGAGACCGGAAAATACGAAGAAGCCATCGAATATTACCTGCGGGCGAAATCCCAGGGAAGGGACGATCATTGGCTCAACGGGCGCATCGGCTGGACGCTCAGCAAATTGGGCCAGTCGGAGGACGCCCTCAAATATCTGAAAAGGGCCGAAGCCCAGGGGGACCGGCTTCCCGCCTGGATGGCCTTTGAGATCGCGCTGAACCTCCGGGCTCTGGGGCGCTGTGAGGAAGCGATCCCCTATCTGCTTCCGGCGGCGGCCGAAGAACCCGACAATTATCATATCCAGAGCGAGACCGCGCTCAATCTGGCCCGCCTGGGCCGCTACGACGAAGCGGCGCCTTATTTCGCCAGAGCCCGGCAGCTGAACGCCGAGCCGGAACCCTGGTTTTTGGCCGAAGAAGCCACCAATCTTGAACGCACCGGAGATTACGCCGGCGCCGCCGAATGTTATGAAAAGCTCCTGAAAGACGAGGACGCCGACAAAGGGGCCATCTACTACCGCTTGGGGATCTGCGCCAAAAACAGAAACCTGGCATCTGCGGCCATGGATTATTTCAAAAAGGCCCAGTCCTTCGGAAAGGATGACCAGGAACTGCTTTCGGAAATGGCGCCCCTGGTGAACAAAAGCGAAAATCCCCGGGAAGCCCTGGCGATCCTGCGGCAGTTGGAGGCCAGCGAACCCATGTCGGAAAAACTTGCCAGCGACCTCGCCTATTGCCATTTGCAGCTGGAAGAATACGACGAGGCCTTTCATTACCTGACGAAAGCCAGGGATCTCGGCAGAAACGACAGCTGGCTCGCCGAAAACACCGGTTTTATATTGGGGAAGGCCGAAAAATACGATCAGGCTCTGGCCTGCTATGAAAGGGCCATCGCCCTGCAGGATCAGCCCCAGGGCAGCACCTATTACAAAGCGGGAAAACTGGCCAATATCCTCGGGAAATACGGACAGGCCAATGAATTTTTCCAGAAAGCGCTGCAATACGGGGTCATCAACGGGGAAATCCTTACGGAAAACGCCTGGACCCTCAACAAAATGCAAAAACATCTGAGCGCCCTCACCTATATCGAGCAGGCCCTGGACATCGACAAAAACAACGCCACGGCCTGGAACGAACTGGGCTGGACCCTTGTGCAGCTCGACCGTTTCAACGAAGGACTCAACGCCTTTGAAAAATCCGAGCAGATCAAGCCCGACGACCCCTGGGTGTTGAAGCAGATCGCCTATACTTATGAGAACCTCGGCAAATACGCCGACGCCCTGACGTACTTCAAGCGGGCGCGGGATCTGATGGCGGATAAAACGCCCCAGGAGATCCAAGATGAGATCTGGTTTCTCGAAAAGAAGACTTCCCGGCAAACGCCCGCGGGTTCCGATACCGTACGGCCCATGGAGGCCCCCCGGCCCCAGGAGAGAGTCCGGCACGAGGATTCGCTGAAAATCCCCGATAACAGCCCGCCCGCGGAAAAAAGCCCCGTGCCGGAACCGGCCACGGCGCCTTTGTCGTCGGAGGCCGCCGCGGAGTCTGAAAACCGGCCCGCGGAAGAAGAATTCAGCGCCCCCGCCGCGGAGCGGGAGGAAATTCCCGCGGAACGTCCGCTCCGTTCGGCTCAGGAAGCCCGTATTGAAGCTGAAGCGCGTCCCGAAGAAGCCCCGCGGTCTGCGGAACCGCAGCGGCCCGTGGAAACCGAGCTTCGAATCCGCCCGGAGGCGGTCACAAAACCTGCCGAAACGCCCGGCGGCGCCAGACAAAATGAAAATTCCGGGAAGAACGCAGGAATTCGCCGCAATATTTTCCCTGAAAATCCAATCGGTAATAAGGGAGAAAACACAAAGAAAAAAGAGAAATTCGCCGATTTTGCCGAAATGACGGGTAGCGCCCGGGATTCGGAACAAAAACCCGCAAAACCTCAAAATACGCGGCCTGTAGAACGCAAAAAAACCGCCCGGCAGGAATCGAAATTGTTCCGGAATCTTTTGATCCTCTTGCTTATCGGAGTGACCGCGTTTTTCATCTATGCGGTCTTCAAGATCAAAGACAGCAGCGAGAGCATTTTGGAATTCATTCTGAGCAAATTTTAACACAAAAAAAACATACATGTAAAAAACTCATATTTCCTGATGAAATTTATCTATTTTACCTTTCCCTCCAAAACGGATATAATTGGGATGAAATACGATGAATCTTCCCTTTTTCAGGGGAGATATCAACGGATTATCTACCGAAATTATATTTGGAGGTGTAAGATGACGCAGTATGATTTTGAAACTCTCGTCAGGAGAGAAGGCGTCGGTTCCGCCAAATGGGACAGCATGATGAAAATCGCGGCATCGCCCGGTGAAGACGTCATCCCCTTTTCCGGGGGAGAAATGGAGTTTGTGACGGCGCCGCCCATTGCGGAAGCGCTGAGGCAGGCCGTGGATTCCATGATATTGGGAAATATGGAACCGGATGAGGCTTACGGAGAGGCGCTGGGCAATTGGATGAAAAAAAGGCACGGCTTTGCGCCGAAGCCCGAATGGATCGTGAACGTCCGCAGCGTTGCGGAAGCGATCAATTTGGCCATCAAGGCCTATACGGAGGCCGGGGAGGGAATTCTTCTTCTGACGCCCCATTCCCGGGAAATCGGGGCACTGGTAGCGGGAAGCGGCCGAAAGGCCGTGGAATGCGCGCTCCTTCGAAGGAATATCTCCTACGAAATCGACTTTGAGGATTTTGAAAAGAAAGTAAAATCCGGGGAGGTCCGGCTCTTCCTGCTGTGCAATCCCCATACGCCTGTGGCGCGGGTCTGGAAAAAGAAGGAACTGGAACGACTCGGGAAGATCTGCCTTGAAAACGGCGTTGTCGTCGTATCCGACGAAAGCTGGCTCGATCTTGTGATGAAGGGGCAAAGGCACTGGATCTTCGCCGCCGTGGCGGAGAGCTTTCTCAACAATTGCGTGATCTGTACAACGCCCGGCGTCACGTTCAATATCGGGGGACTGGAGATCGCCAACGTCTTTATCCCCGGAAGCAGGCTTCGGAAATTGTTTCGGCAGACCTACGAATCGGTGCTTTTACAAAACCCCCGGTGCAATATCCTGAGTTATATCGCTTCCCGAAGGGCCTGGGAAAAATGCGAAGACTGGCTCGAGCAGGCTCTGAAAGTCATCGAACGGAACAAAAACCTGATCGCGGAATTTCTCCAGCTGGAACTTCCCCAACTGAAACTGATGGATTTTGAAGGAACCTACCATCTGTGGCTCAATTGCAAGGGCCTGGGGCTCGACTACAAAGAACTGGAACGGCTCAACAAGACCAAGGCCCGGCTCTTTTTCACGGAAGGCTATACGTACGGGGAGCAGGGAGAGTCTTTTGAGCGATGGAATATCGCTTGCCCGACGCGTATCATCGAAGGGGCCCTCCATCGGATGAAGGGGGTCTACAAAAAATACGCCCGATAAAAAAGGACCGGCAAAAGCCGGTCTTTTTATTACAGCGTGTTGTGGGCGAAATATTGCTCGGCGATATCGATGACCTCCAGAATCTGGGATTTTGTAAAATCCGCGTCCTGCAACGTCTGCCAGTCAAAATCCGTGAGATCGTCCATGAATTCCAGATAGTTTTCCCGGGCGAAATTCGTGAATTTTCGTTTGCCCGAAAAGATCTTGAGGATTTTCTCACCTTTGAGAAAGGCCATGCGGATATCCCAGCTCATTTTATTCTCAAGAAAGCGGAGGAATTCCTTCCGGGCCTCGGGAAGATTTTTCGACGGCGGCAGTTTTTCCTCAAACACGGAGGGTTCCAGTTCCTGGATATAGGAGAAACCGAGATTTGTCAGGTTTTCCACGATATCTTTGTATTTTGGGAAGAAATCCTTCAGGATGATTTTGTAGCGGACCGGCCCCTTTTCCGGATTCCGGCGCGTCATGCCGCAGGCTTCCAGCCGGGAGGCAAGACTTTCCTTTTCGTCCCGGAGCGACTCCAGGGCTTTGTGCAACGCTTCCGTGGAGGTCTTGTACTCGGCGATGATCCGTTGATTGTCCTTGAGATTTTTCTCCACAATTTCCATTTGCCTGCCCGAAAGGGATTTGCTCTTGTATTCCTCGTTTTCCTGTCTCAAACTGTCGATGGCGGCTTCTTTATCCCGGATTTCTTTGCTCAGGATCTCGATCTGCTTCTGGAGCGTGGCCGCCCGGTCCGATTCCTTTACGATGTTTCCCTTGAGCTGGTTGTTCTCGTCCTTTAACGTCGCGATGGTGGTATTCTTGGAAGCGACGGAAATACCGAGCCGGTTGACTTCCTCTGTGAGATCTTCAATTTTCCGTTCCAATTCCTCTTTGTTTCCGAAAAAAAATCCCATGTCCCCTCCTTGCTTCGCCTGATGTTATCTAATTATACCCGATTTTTTTGCGCGGGGCAAGCATTTCTTTTGATAATTCTTCCGAAAATATTCCGGGAATCATCGGAAATGATTGCGGAAACGCGTTTTCAGACTTCCAGGGGCAGGCTTCCGACGCCGAATTTCTCGTAAAAATGATCATTGATGATCTTTTCCCGCAAGGGCGAGAAATCATGGATCTGTTTTTGCACCAGCTCGCCGATATAGTCCACTTCTTTCTTGTCCCGGGGATAGAAGACCGGGGTCTCCCGCAGGGGCGTCGAATAGAACTCAAGGATGTCGCCCTTACATTTTCCGTTGTAACGGAACCACTGGGCAAAAAGCCTGGAATTGAGATAGCCCAGAATATAGAAGAGATTGATCTTTTCCTCTTTTCGCGTGATGAAGTAGACGTCGGCGGAACTGTAGATCTCCTGCTCGCTGTAGGCGAAATTGTTGTCCCGGCAGCGCTGGCGGGCAATGATTTTCGGCTCTTTGAAGATCTTTTCCTCCCGGGGCCACTGGAGCTGCCACCAGGGAATTGTGCCCTTGGCCACTTCCCGGCGGGTCGCCAGTTTTTCCCGGTAATGGCGCAGGTGGTTTTCAATGGGGGCCGTCATTTTCTTCGTGCCGTCCAGATACAGGATCCAATAGCGGTTTTTCCCGGATATGCGGTACTTTCCGATGTCTTTGTTCTTGTAGAAGGGCTTGAGGAAGGACTTGAACTCCTCCTTGTATTCCTCCAGAATAAAGGCGTCGTCAAAGCCCGATACGAGCCCCTGGTTGATGTTGACCAGCTGATCCAGGGTATAGTTGGCCCTTTTCATGACTTTCCGGTTGAACTCGGCCACTTGGTCATTGGCAAGGACCACCCTGCCGCCGTTGTCATAGAGAGACGAGTTCAGGATTTTAAAAGATTCCCCCAGAGATTTCACGTCCACTTCCTCGTCGGCGTCCACGCTTTTTTTCCAGGTGAAGATCACGTTGTGCTGACCCACGGCCTTTTTGAAAAGCGAAGTTCCGAAGTCGTGGATGATGAGGAAATTGCCCCGTTCCCGCAGCGTGTTGCGGAGAATCCGGGCGCCGTCGGCCTTCATCCAGTAATCCGTCGTGATGTAGGTGAACACCCCGTCTTTTTCCAGAAGCTCCACGGCTTTTTCGATAAAGAAATAAAGATAGTCCATCTTTGCCTCATAGTACCGCTTGCCGAACTCGGTTTTGCGCACGCGCTGAAAAATCTCCTTGTTGTTCTTCTCGCCGAGATAGGGCGGATTTCCCACAATCAGGTTGAATTTCTGCCTGAGTTCCAACGAATCCTTGCAAAAAATATTGATTCTTTCCCGGAGACGATACTTTCGCAAGATTTCCTGACATTTTGCGCGGGCAATTTCCACCGCTTCGGGATTGATGTCATAACCCGAGATCCAGTGCTCACTGTAGGAATATTGCCCCGTGAGCTTTTTCGAGAGCCGGATCAGCTCCTCGAGAGCCAGAACGAGAATGTTGCCGCTGCCGCAAGCGATGTCGCACATTCGGATCCGGTTCAATTTTTCGATTGTTGCCTTCCCCCCGAAATAATTGTCCAGGGTATTTTTGACGATTTCACGCGCAATGTGTCTCGGCGTATAGACACTGTAGTTGTACTCCTTCATCATTTAAAATACCTCCATTTTCCTTTTGATAAACGCCCCGGCCCATAGGGCCATGTAGCAGCCGGAGAAAACAGCGAGTCTCGCCGGCGTATTTTTTATGAAATAACTTGAGAGCAGGGCCGCGGCAGCCGTGATCAAGGTTTTTCCCAAGAATATTCCCGTCTTTTTCAGAGGAAGCGCCAGATATTTTTTCCGGAACACGAAAAAGAGCAGGAGAAAGTTGACGCCCGAAGCGCAGGCGGTGGCAAGGGCCAGTCCCTTGTACCGCATGAAGCGGATCAGGATAAAATTCAAAATAATGTTGACCGCGATGGAAATGACGGAAAACGCCACGGGAAGTTTGCTGTCCTTCATGCTGTAGAAGGCTCTTGTCATCAAATGAATCCCCGTATAGAAATATAAGCCCAGCGCGTAGTAGAAGAGGGCCCCTCCCGTGACGGTCACCGCCTCTTCTCCGAACTTCCCGTAGGAGAGCGTCAGGCGGATGATGTCTTTTCCGTATACCGTCAGGACACAAATGGAGGGGATAATCAAAAACAATAAAATATGAAGTCCCTGCAGGATATTTTTTTGCGCGGCGGCCCGGTCATTCCGGACAACCGCTTTGGACAAAGCCGGAAAAATAATCGTCGAGAGCGAGATTCCGAAGACGCCCACCGGCAGAAGGTACAGCCTGGTGGCGTTCTCCAGGGCCGAAACGCCGCCCGGGTCCAGGTACGACGCGAAGAGCTGGTCGACGAAGGTGTTGATCTCCCGGGCCACTATCCCCACAAGCATGGGGACCATCAGCACGAAGATCTTCCGCAGATATGGGTCTTTCCAGTCGATACTGAGCTTGTACCGGCGCGTAATCGCGAAAAAAGAAGGAAGGACCACAAGAAGCTGGAACGCTCCCCCGACGACGACGCCCGCCGTCAGCGCGTAAATGCCGTAGCGCCGGCTTCCCCAAAGGGAAGCGCCGATGATGGCGAGGTTGAAGAAGATGGACGTCGAGGCCGGAACCGCGAATTTTTTATAATTGTTTAATACCGCGCAGATCATGCCCGAAAGACTGATGAAAATAAAGTAGACGGACATGATTTTTAAAAGGGACGAGGCGAGTTTTTTCGTGGCGGGGTCAAAGCCCGGCGCCATGACGGAGATAATGGGGCCTGATCCCAGGATCATGACAATTGTGACAAGGCTGCTGAACACAAAAATCAGGTTTAAAACGGAGAAAATCAAATCCCGGCTCTTTTTTTCGCCGTAAGCCTCCACGGCTTCGTTGTATACGGGGATGAAGGCGTTGCCGAGAGCTCCTTCCCCCAAAAGCTGCCGGAAGAAATTGCTGATTTTGAATGCGCTGAAGTAGGCGTCCGTGACGCTTCCGGCCCCGAAATAAAACGCGACGGTCGCGGCCCGGACAAGACCCAGTACACGGCTGGCAAAAATAATCATCATGACGGAGACGCCGCTTTTAAACATGTTGCGCCTCTTGTTCCGCTTCGGGGGTCAGATTTGTCCAGATTTTTCCCGTGGACACGACGCCCCCTTCGGTAAGGGAGATATACCCGTCTTTGTAGAGTTTCAAGACCGAGAGGAACAGGTAGACAAGGTGCATCTTGTCCTGAGCCCGGTCAAAAATCCAGTCGTAGGTCCTCTGCTCCATTTGCAAGGCCTCGTAGAGGGCCAAGGCCACTTCTTCCTCCGAATAGCTGTTGTCTAAAATGATCTCCAGATAATCCTCTTTCTGCTCTTTCAGATGGGCCGCATACGAGCGGAAGAGATCCAGGGGCTGCATTTCCCCGATGGTGTATTCTTTCATGGGTTTCGGCATGATCTTTTTGCCGCCTTCCCGGCTGTAGGAGACGTTGTAGCCGCTTTCGAGCTGCTTCAATTTTTCCGAGGCTTCCCGGAATATGGCGTATTCTTCGAGTCTGTTGATCCATTCTTTTTCTTCGGGAATGATATTGTTGCGGTCAATGAGCGCCTTGGCTTTCAATACCAG
>JAISST010000015.1 GCA_031272945.1 Fusobacteriaceae bacterium | reverse complement strand
CGGGGGGGGGGGGGCGCCGGTCACAATTTTTAATTTGGGCCCCACAACCGCGGGCGGTTATTTAAGCCGCGCCCCCGCGGCCCCCGACCCCGGCGCGGTCGTTTACGATACGCTGGAATACGCTTTTCAAAACCGTTTCGACGTGGCGCTGATCGATACGGCCGGACGCTTGCACAACAAAAACAACTTGATGCAGGAATTATCCAAGATCCATCATATTATCCAAAAAAAAGTCGGCGGCCAACCCTATGAGTCTCTCCTAGTCATAGACGGAACAACCGGGCAGAACGCCATTGTCCAGGCGACGGAATTCAATGAGGTCACGGATATCACGGGTTTTGTCGTCACAAAACTGGATGGAACCGCCAAAGGCGGCGTTGTTTTCAGCGTTTCGGAACTGTCGGGAAAACCCGTCAAATTTATCGGCATGGGGGAAGGAATCCATGATCTGCGGGAGTTTGATCCCAAGGCATTCGTCGCTGCGATTTTCGAATGAATTGTTCATAAATTGGACCTACGGAAGGTTCAAACCTGTGACCGGAACTTGAAAAATACTTGCAAAAATAGGAAAAATGTGATAGCATTAAGTAATCAAATATTTACGATAAAGATTGCAAAATCTTAAATTTTTATACGCAAAGGAGGAATCGTTTTGAGCGTTCTGGTGAATGTCAGGGAAAAAGCAAGACAAGCGAAAAGAAAAATCGTATTACCCGAGGGACATGACGAGCGGGTCATCAAAGCCGCCGCGAAAATTGTGGAATTGGGCCTCGCCGTTCCCGTCGTATTGGGATCAACGATAACGATTGAACGAATGGCCGGAGATCTGGATATTTCCATGACCGGCGTTGAAATTCTGGAAGTGGAAAAAGCGGCGAATCTGGAAGAATGGGCCGCTGAATTTGCCAAGATGCGGGAAAAGAAAGGACTGACCTTCGAAAAGGCAAGAGAGATCTTAGTCAAAGAGCCTGTTTTTTACGCGGCCATGATGGTCAAGCACGGAGAGGCCCACGGCGTCGTATCGGGGGCGACTTCTCCCACGGCCCAGGTCATCCGCGCGGGACTGCAGATCATCGGCACGAAGCCCGGGATCAAAACCGTGTCTTCTTCCTTTATCATGGAACTGACCGAACGGCAGGAAACTTACGGAGAGGTGATCCTTTTCGCGGACTGCGCGGTGATCCCCGTACCGACTTCGGAACAATTGGCGGACATCGCCATATCCACGGTGGAAACGGCCCGGAACATAGCCGGGATCGAAGGAAAGGTGGCGCTGATGACCTTTTCCACAAAAGGTTCGGCAGACCATCCCGACATCGACATCGTCAAGGAAGCGGGAAAGATTTTACGCGAGCGGAACGTGGATTTCCAGTTTGACGACGAACTGCAGGCCGACGCGGCCATCGTCAAATCCGTCGCCATGAAAAAAGCGCCCGACTCTCCCGTGGCGGGACACGCGAATATTCTTGTATTTCCAAACCTCGCCGCCGGCAATATCGGCTACAAACTCGTACAGAGGCTGGCGGGGGCCAATGCATACGGTCCCATCATCCAGGGACTGAACAACCCCATCAACGACTTGTCGCGCGGATGCTCCGCCGACGATATCGTGGATCTTGTGGCGATGACCGCCATTCAATAGAATAACAAGCAGAATAACAATATGATGGCGGATAGTTGGAAAATATCCCCATTATATTTGTTTGTAAAAATTGTATACAATTTAATGCAGGAGGAAATTTATCATGAAAGTATTGGTTATCAATTGCGGCAGCTCTTCTCTGAAATACCAACTGATCAATCCCGTGGAAGGGGAAGTATTTGCCAAGGGGCTCTGCGAAAGGATAGGCATTGAAGGCTCCAAGATGGAATATGAGGCGCCCGCCAAATCCTGGGAAACGAAAACCACAAGCCCCATGCCGACCCATAAAGAAGCTTTGGAATTGGTCATCGCCGCCATTACGGATCCGGAACACGGCGTAATCGGGAGTTGCGATGAGATTGAAGCCATAGGACACCGCGTGGTTCACGGCGGAGAAGATTTCTCCGGTTCCGTTCTTGTGACGGCGGAAGTGTTGGCCGCCATAGAAAAAAACAACGACTTGGCGCCTTTGCACAATCCCGCCAATTTGCTGGGTATCCGCACCTGTATGGATCTTATGCCCGGAAAACCCAACGTAGCCGTATTTGACACGGCCTTCCACCAGACAATGCCTTCCGACGCCTACATGTACGCGCTTCCCTATGAGGATTACAAAGAACTCAAAGTAAGAAAATACGGTTTTCATGGAACCTCTCACTTCTTTGTCTCCACGACGATGCGGGAGATTATGGGCAATCCCGCCCATTCCAAGATCGTCGTCTGCCACTTGGGAAACGGCGCTTCCATGTCGGCGGTCAAAGACGGAAAATCCGTCGACACGTCCATGGGTCTGACGCCGCTGCAGGGGCTTATGATGGGTACCCGCTGCGGAGATATCGATCCCGCCGCCGTGCTTTTCGTCAAAAACAAACGGAATTTGACCGACGCCCAGATGGATGACCGGATGAACAAAAAATCCGGTATTTTGGGAATTTTCGGCGTATCCTCCGATTGCCGGGATATGGAAGACGGCGTGAACGCGGGCAATGAAAGGGCGAAACTGGCCGAAAACATGTTCTGTTACCGGATCAAATCCTATATCGGCGCTTACGCGGCGATTATGGGGGGAGTAGACGCCATCTGCTTCGCGGGGGGCATCGGGGAAAACGCCGCGGGCATCCGGGCGAAAATTCTCGAAGGTCTCGATTTCCTTGGCGTGAAGCTTGATCCGGAAGTCAACGGCAAACGGCAGAAGGGGAACGTCAAATTATCCGCGGCCGATTCCAGGGTTTTGGTCTATAAAATCGCCACCAACGAAGAACTCATCATTGCCAAGGATACTTACGGCATCGTAAGCGGAAGCGGAAAATAATAAAACTTTATCTTTCAGGGAGATGTTGCGCGCATGGGAAAAATGAAAGATGCAATGGATGGAAATACGGCTGCGGCCTATATTTCCTACGCTTTTACCGAAGTGGCGGGGATTTTTCCGATCACGCCCTCGTCGCCGATGGCGGAGCTCATAGATGAATGGGCCGCCAAAGGCAGGAAAAACTTGTTTGGACAGCCCGTGAAAGTTGTGGAAATGCAATCGGAAGGAGGCGCTTCGGGAACGGTACACGGCTCCTTGCAGGCGGGCGCCCTTACGACCACCTACACGGCTTCTCAGGGACTGCTTTTGATGATACCCAATATGTATAAAATAGCCGGTGAATTTTTACCGGGCGTATTTCACGTATCGGCAAGGACGCTGTCGGCTCACGCCCTGTCCATTTTCGGCGACCATTCGGACGTAATGGGTTGCAGAATGACGGGCTTCGCCATGCTGGCCTCGGGCTCCCCCCAGGAAGCCATGGATTTGGGCGCCGTGGCCCATCTGGCCGCTATCAGGGGCCGTGTTCCCTTCCTGCATTTTTTTGACGGCTTCCGCACATCCCATGAAGTACAGAAAATAGACGTGCTCGATTATGAGGATATGGCGCCGCTGCTCGATAGAGAAGCCGTGGACGCCTTCCGGAAAAGGGCCCTGAATCCGGCGCATCCCTGTACCCGGGGGACCACCGTCAATCCCGATATCTTCTTTCAGTCCCGGGAAGCGGGAGAGGGCTATGTCCGGGCCATTCCCGACATCACAGAGCATTACATGCGGGAGATCAACAAGCTGACCGGGAGGAATTACCGGCTCTTTGAATATTACGGAGCGCCCGACGCCGAAAGAGTCGTCATATCCATGTGCTCCGTCAGCGAGACCGTAAAGGAAGTGGTCGACGCCTTAAACGCCAAGGGCGAGAAAGTCGGCATGATTGACGTCCATCTCTATCGGCCTTTCTCGGCGAAGTATTTCCTGGCGGCTTTGCCCGCGAGCGTCAAAGCCCTGGCGGCCCTTGACCGGACAAAAGAAGCCGGCGGTATGGGAGAACCGCTTTATCAAGACGTTTGCACGGTCCTGGCCCAGCGCGGCGTAAAAATTCCCGTGATCGGCGGCCGTTACGGACTGGCGTCCAAGGATACGACGCCCCATCAGATCGCGGCGGTATTTGCGGAACTGGCCAAATCGGATCCCAAAAACAATTTTACGATCGGCATCCGGGACGACGTCTACGGGACATCCCTTGAGTCCGTATCCGGTTTTACCGTTGAGGACAAGGATACAAAATCTTACAAGCTGTGGGGTTTGGGATCCGACGGTACCGTAGGCGCCAACAAAAATTCCATCAAGATCATCGGAGAGAACACAGACTTTTACACCCAGGCCTATTTTGTGTACGATTCCAAAAAATCGGGAGGCCTGACCCAGTCCCATCTGCGCGTGAGCAAAAATCCCATCCGTTCCACCTATCTCGTGTATGCGGCTGATTTTGTGGCCTGTCACAATCCCTCTTACGTGGATAAATATGACCTCGCGCGGGAATTGAAACCGGGCGGCGTATTTCTTCTGAACTGTATGTGGAATACGGCGGAACAGCTGGATAAAGCCCTGCCGGATTCGCTGAAAAAAGCCCTTGCCGACAAAAAGGCGAAGCTCTATGTCATCGACGCCATCGGGATCGCCAGGGAACTGGGGCTCGGCAACCGCACAAACAGCATCTTGCAGGCGGCCTTTTTCAAGCTGACGGATATTATCCCCTTGGATCTGGCCGTAAAAGAAATGAAAGAAGCCATTTACAAGACCTATTACACCAAGCGGGGACAGGAAGTGGTCGACCGGAACAACGCCTCGGTGGACCGGGGTCTTTCGGGCCTTGTGGCCATCGAGATTCCCGCAGGCTGGAGAGATTTGAAGCCTGAAACCCCCGATTACGCGGAATTGCCTGAATTCATCCGGGAGATCGTCGTTCCCATGAACCGGCAGGAAGGAGACCGCATCCCCATGTCCACCCTGGTGAAATATGGAATCGAGGACGGCAGTTGGCCCCACGGCACCACAAAATATGAAAAACGGGGCGTGGCTGTCGACGTGCCGGAATGGCAGGCGGAAAATTGTATTCAGTGCAACCGCTGTTCCTTTGTCTGCCCCCATGCGGCAATCCGCCCGGCGCTGTTGGACGAGAACGAGAAAAAACAAGCCCCCGCGGGCTTTACCACCGTCAAAGCCACGGGACCGAGTCTCGACCCGTACGGCTACCGCATTCAGGTTTCCCCCTACGATTGTACGGGTTGCGGCAGCTGCGCCAATATCTGTCCCGCCAAAACGAAAGCCCTGGTGATGAAGCCGCTGGCCGGGCAGCTGAATCAGAGTGAGAACTGGAATTATCTCTACGACCATGTTTCGGTCAAAAAAGAGGCGGCAAACGGGAAGACCGTCAAGAATTCCCAGTTCGCCAGACCCTATTTTGAGTTTTCAGGCGCCTGCGCCGGTTGCGCGGAGACGCCGTACATTAAGCTTGCCACGCAACTTTTCGGACGGAAGATGTTTATCACAAACGCCTCGGGTTGCTCCACGGCCTACGGCGGTTCCATGCCGGCAACGCCTTATACGACCGATCGGGAAGGCATCGGCCCCACCTGGGCCATGTCTCTCTTTGAGGACAACGCCGAATACGCCTACGGTTTTCTCATCGGTCACGAAGCCGTGAGCAACGAACTCTGTCAGCGGATCGCGGACCTGAAAGAGGCCGGTTGGATCCCGGAAGCCGCGGAGGAATACCTGCGAGACCGGAATGATTTCGAAGCTTCGGACATGGCCGCGGAAAAGCTCCTTGGAGCGGTTCGCGCCCTTCCTTGGGAGAAACTTGCGGAACCCTTGCGGGAAGCCGCGGAGTATATCCTGAAAAACAGCGAGTATCTGACGAAAAAGTCCTTCTGGGCCTTCGGCGGAGACGGCTGGGCCTATGATATCGGCTACGGCGGCTTGGACCACGTGCTGGCTTCGGGCAGGGATATCAACATCCTCGTCCTCGATACGGAAGTTTACTCCAATACGGGCGGTCAGTCCTCCAAGTCCACAAGCACCGGAGCGGTGGCAAAATTCGCCGCCGCGGGCAAGGAAGTCAAAAAGAAGGATCTCGGACGGATGGCCATGAGCTACGGTTATATCTACGTGGCGCAGGTGGCCATGGGCTATGACCCCAACCAGACTTTGACCGCGATCCGGGAAGCGGAGGCCTATCCGGGTCCCTCCCTTGTCATCGCCTACTGCCCCTGTATTGAGCACGGGCCCAAAGCGGGCATGGGGCAGAGTCAGGAGGAAATCAAAAAGGCCGTGGAGGCCGGATACTGGCATTGCTACCGCTACGATCCCCGACGGAAGGAAGAAGGAAAGAACCCCTTTATTCTGGATTCCAAACCGCCCGCGGGAGATATGCAAGCGTTTATGGACAGAGAGAACCGTTTCGCTTCCCTTGCCCTGGCCTATCCCGACAGAGCGGCCCGGCTTTATGAAAAAGCGAAAAAAGACGCCGCCGAACGCTACGCCGTATACAAAAAACTGGCGGAAGAATAAATAGAGAAGAATAAAAGAATTAAAAGAAAACATTTTAAAACAGGAGGATATTGTCAATGAGTAAAAAAATGCAAACAATGGATGGTAATCAGGCTGCGGCCTATGCATCTTACGCGTTTACGGAAGTCGCGGGGATCTATCCCATCACGCCCTCTTCCCCTATGGCGGAATATGTGGATGAATGGGCTGCCAAAGGAATGAAGAATATATTCGGGGTTCCGGTAAAAGTGGTAGAGATGCAGTCGGAAGGAGGCGCCGCCGGCACCGTGCACGGTTCTTTGCAAGCGGGGGCCCTGACGTCGACCTATACCGCTTCCCAGGGTCTTTTGCTGAAAGTTCCCAACATGTACAAGATTGCCGGAGAACTGCTGCCCGGCGTGATCCATGTATCTGCCCGGTCGCTTTCGGCCCAGGCCCTCTCCATATTCGGAGATCATCAGGACATTTACGCGGCCCGGCAGACAGGATTTGCCATGCTGGCCTCCAACTCGGTCCAGGAAGTTATGGATCTCGGCGGAATCGCCCACTTGTCGGCCATCAAGACCCGCGTGCCGTTTTTACACTTTTTCGACGGATTCAGAACTTCCCATGAAATTCAAAAAGTCGAAGTGATTGATTTTGAAGTATTCAAGAACTTGATTGATATGGAAGCCGTGGAAGCATTCCGGGCCAGGGCTTTGAACCCCGAGCATCCCGTGACAAGAGGAACGGCGCAGAACGAAGACATCTACTTCCAGACGAGAGAAGCGCAAAACAAGTTTTATGACGCGGTTCCCGACGTCGTAGCCGCTTATATGGCCGAAATCTCCAAAGTTGTCGGCAGGGAATACAAACCCTTTACGTATTACGGCGCCCCCGACGCGGAAAACATTCTCGTGGCCATGGGTTCCGTCTGTCCGGTGGCGGAGGAGACCGTGGACTATCTGAACAAAAAAGGGCAGAAGGTTGGGATCCTTGAAGTGCATCTGTACCGCCCCTTCTCGGAAAAATACTTCTTTGACGTACTGCCCAAGACCGTCAAGAAGATCGCCGTTCTCGACCGGACGAAAGAGCCCGGTTCTCTTGGCGAACCGCTGCTTCTCGACGTAAAGTCGCTGTTTTTCGGAAAGGCCGACGCGCCCCTGATCATCGGCGGACGCTACGGACTGTCTTCCCGGGATACGAACCCGACCCATGTGGCGGCGGTCTATGAAAATCTCGCCAAAGCGGAACCCAAAGACAAGTTTACGGTGGGCATCATTGACGACGTGACCGGAACGAACATTCCCCTTCCCGAAGAAGTGGATCTTGATCTGCCGGGAACCCGCGAATGCCTGTTCTTCGGGCTCGGCGCCGACGGCACCGTAGGCGCCAACAAAAACTCTATCAAGATTATCGGTGATCATACGGAACAGTACGCCCAGGCCTATTTCGCCTATGACTCCAAGAAATCCGGCGGCGTGACGCGCTCCCATCTGCGTTTCGGAAAGAATCCCATCAAATCCAGTTACCTCGTGACGCAGCCTCATTTTGTGGCCTGTTCCGTACCGGCATATCTCGACAAATACGACATGACTTCGGGAATCCGGAAAGGCGGCGCGTTCCTTTTGAACTGCATCTGGAGCAAGGAAGAAGCCATCGCCAATATTCCCGCCAATGTAAAACGGGATCTCGCGAAAAAAGGCGCGAAATTATATATCATCAACGCCACGAAACTGGCCGAGGATATCAAACTCGGACAGAGAACGAATACGATCATGCAATCGGCCTTCTTTAAACTGGCGGATATTATTCCCTTTGAAGACGCCATCAAATACATGAAGGAATACGCCAAGAAGACCTATGAGAAAAAGGGCGAGGAAATCGTCAAGATGAATTATGAAGCCATCGACGTCGGTTCCGACGGTTTGGTGGAAATTCCCGTGGATCCCGCCTGGGCAAATCTGAAAGTTGCCGTCGAGTCGACGGAATGCGCCTCTTGCGACGCTCCTTGCAGCGGCGGAGACGCGACCGCGGCCTTTGTAAAGAAGATTGTGGAGCCCGTAAACGCCATGAAAGGCTACGGTCTGCCCGTATCGACCTTCAACGGCTATGAGGACGGCACCTTTGAAAACGGCACCGCCGCCTATGAAAAGAGAGGCATCGCCGTAGACGTGCCGGTTTGGGTTCCCGAGAACTGTATCCAGTGCAACCAGTGCGCCTATGTATGCCCCCACGCCGTTGTCCGCCCCTTCCTTTTGACAAAGGAAGAAAAGGAAAAAGCGCCCGCGGAACTGGCGACATTGAAAGCCGTCGGAAAGGGCTTGGAAAATCACGAATTCAAGATCCAGATTTCGCCTCTGGACTGCACGGGCTGCGGTTCCTGCGCCAACGTCTGTCCCGCGCCCAAGGGAAAAGCCCTTGTGATGAAACCCATCGCCGATTCCATCGCGGCGGGCGAAGTACAGAAAGCCGATTATGTCTTCAATCAGGTAAGCTACAAGACGGAATTTATGACGACCGATACCGTAAAGGGATCCCAGTTCGCCCAGCCGCTCTTCGAGTACTCGGGCGCCTGCCCCGGTTGCGGCGAGACCCCTTATCTGAAATTGATCACGCAGCTTTTCGGAGACCGGATGATGGTGGCCAACGCCACAGGCTGCTACTCCATTTACAGCGGATCGGCGCCCGCGACGCCCTATGCCAAGAACAAGGACGGCAAAGGACCCTCCTGGGGTTCCTCCCTCTTTGAGGACAACGCCGAATACGGCATGGGTATGCACGTGGCCGTGGAAACGCTCCGGAACAGACTGCAGGCTTATATGGAAGCGAATCTCGAAAATGTTTCCGCCGAGACGGGTCTTCTGTATAAAGAATGGATCGCCACAAGAAATGACGGCGCGAAAAACGCAGCGGTCGTAGCAAAGTTCATTCCCTATCTCGAAAAGAAGGCCGCGGAAGATTGTCCTTACGCCAAGGAAATCCTCAAGCTAAAGCAGTATCTCGCCAAAAAGTCCCAGTGGATTTTCGGAGGAGACGGTTGGGGATATGACATCGGTTACGGCGGTCTGGACCATGTACTGGCCTCCAGAGAGGACGTGAACGTCGTGATCCTCGATACGGAAGTATATTCCAATACGGGCGGACAGGCCTCCAAAGCCACGCCCACAGGCGCTGTGGCAAAATTCGCGGCAGCCGGAAAGCCCGTCAAGAAAAAGGATATGGCCGCCATTGCCATGTCCTACGGACATATTTATGTGGCTCAGGTATCCATGGGCGCCAACCAGGCCCAGTTCCTGAAAGCCGTCAAAGAAGCGGAAGCCTACAACGGACCTTCGCTGATCATTGCCTACGCTCCCTGTATCAACCACGGGGTAAGAAAGGGCATGAACAAAGTGCAGACGGAAATGAAACTCGCGACAGAATGCGGATACTGGCCGATTTTCCGCTACAATCCGGCTCTCGAAGCCGAGGGAAAGAATCCCCTTGTTCTTGACTGCAAAGAACCCGCCTGGGATAAATACGACGAATACCTCTTGGGCGAAACGAGATACGCGACGCTGATGGCGTCCAAGCCCGCCGAGGCCAGAGAGCTTTTCGCCCGGAACAAGGCCGAAGCCCAGCGGCGCTGGAGACAGTACCAGAGACTGGCTTCCCTGGATTTTTCCACGGAAAAGGCGCAATAAGCCATGAATAAAGACCTGATCCTGAAACTTGCCGAAGAACTGTTTCAAGCACAAAAAACAAAAACGCCGGTGGCGCCCCTGACGGAGCGCTACCCGGCCATTACCGTTGAAGAAGCCTACGGAATCCAGCTGGAATTCATCCGTCTGAAAAAAGAAAGCGGTTGCACCGAGATCGGAAAGAAAATCGGGCTCACCAGCGAAGGCATCCGGAAGCAGTTGGGCGTATTCGAACCCGACTACAGCATCATCACCTCGGACGGCCTGCTCACAAACGGCGGCGTCCTGGAAACGGACAAATTTATCGCCCCGCGGATTGAATGCGAGATCGCCTTTATCATGGGGAAGGACTTTCCGACCGGCAAGGACCCGGTGACGCCCTGGGACGTCATTCAAGCCACGGCGGGGATTTCCGCCGCCTTTGAGATCGTCGACAGCCGGATCCGGGACTGGAAGATCAAGCTTCCCGATACGGTGGCGGACCTGGCCTCCTACGGCGCCCTGGTCCTCGACAACCGGATCGTCCCCCTCGACGGGCTGGACCTGCGGGTATTGGGGATGTGCGCCACGAAGAACGGCGCCCTTGTCCAAAACGGCGCAAGCGGCAGCGTCATGGGAAATCCCGTCCACGCCGTCTGCTGGCTCGCCAACAAACTCCGGGGTTACGGCATAGAGCTTAAGGCCGGAGACGTGGTCCTTTCAGGGGCCTTCGCCCCTGTGATTGCGGTCGGCAAGGGAGACGTGGTCACGGCGGTATTTGACCATCTGGGCGAGGTTTCGCTGCGGGTGGAGTGAGGGAAAAGGATCAATACGTAAAAAAGGAGCGAAAGCTCCTTTTTTGGCGCGCATTGATTTTCCGTATTTGTGATTCCTCTCTCCTACTCCCACTCAATGGTCGCGGGCGGTTTCGAAGAAATGTCATAAGTCAGCCGGTTGATTCCCTTGACTTCGTTCAAAATCCTGTTGGAGACCTTCTCCAGGAAATCCGGCGGCAAATGGGACCAGGTCGCCGTCATGAAGTCAATGGTGTTGGCGGATCTGAGCACAGCCGTATACTCATAGGTCCTGCAATCGCCCATGACGCCCACGGAGCGGATCGGCAAAAGTACCACAAAGGCCTGGCTGACTTTGTTGTAAAGATCGGCGGCCCGCAATTCCTCAATAAAAATATCATCCGCTTCCCGCAGGATATCGGCTTTTTCTTTTGTGACTTCTCCCAAAATCCGGATCCCCAGTCCCGGTCCCGGGAAAGGATGCCGGTCCACCATATCGGAGGGAATCCCCAATTCCCTTCCCACTTTGCGGACCTCGTCTTTGAAAAGCTCCCGCAAGGGTTCGATCAATTGCAGTTTCATTTCTTTCGGAAGCCCGCCCACGTTGTGGTGGGATTTTATGGTCTGGGAAGGCCCCTTGACGGAAGTCGACTCGATCACATCGGGATAGATCGTCCCTTGCGCCAGAAATTCCACGTCCTTGACTTTGGCGGCCTCCTCATTGAAAACTTCTATAAACTCTTTTCCGATAATCTTTCGTTTTTGCTCGGGATCGGAAACCCCCGCCAATTTTGAGAGAAACCGTTCTCCGGCGTCTACGCATTGGATATTCATTTGAAAATGCTCCGCGTAGACGTCCATAACCTTCCGGGCCTCATTTTTCCGAAGGAGCCCCGTATCCACGAAAATACAGGTCAGCTGATCCCCGATGGCGCGATGGATCAGCGTAGCCGCCACGGAAGAATCCACGCCGCCGGAAAGACCCAACAGCACTTTTTTATTTCCGACTTTCTCCCGGATATTTTTCACGCATTCGTCTATATAATGCTCCATGGACCAGTTTTTACGGCATTTTGCGATATGAAACACAAAATTTGAGATGATTCTCGCCCCGTACTGGGAATGCGTCACCTCCGAATGAAACTGGGTACAGTACGTGTTGGTCTTTGGAAAATACGTGGCCGCGATACAGGAATTCGTATGGGCAATTTGCCTGGAATCCGGCGCCATCTCCGTCACGTGGTCATTGTGGCTCATCCAGACGACAGAACCGTCGGGAATGCCCTCAAACAGAGGAGATGCTTTATCGTCAATGAAGAGCTCCGCTTTTCCGAATTCCTGTTTATTTGCCTTTGCCACTTTTCCGCCGAACAAGACCGTTGTCAGCTGCATGCCATAGCAGGTTCCCAAAATGGGGATTCCGGCCTCAAAAAGGGCCTTGTCCACCCGGGGGGAACCTTCCTCATAGACAGAGCTGGGGCCGCCTGTAAATATGATACCCGCGGGCTTTCTTTTCAAAATATCGGACACAGGTTCCGAAAAAGGTACGATTTCCGCATATACGCCCAATTCCCGTACACGTCTCGCGATCAGTTGGTTGTATTGCGATCCGAAATCCAGTACGACGATGCCGTTTTCCTTCATGGTTCCTCCTGTTTGCGCTCAAAGAAAAATGATCTTTGATTCCTATAATAAAGCCATTGTAGCACATATAAAAAAACGTGTCAAAAAAAATTTGCTTTTTGATCTTTATTGTGCTAAAATAAACCATTAAGAATTTGATTTCAGATTCTTAAAATTCTGAGTTGAGGGGTTGATAGAAATGAACCTAATTGTATTGACAGGACGTCTGACACGGGACCCGGAATTAAAATACGGGCAAAGCGGTAAGGCCTACGCCAAGTTTTCCCTGGCGGTAGCGCGGACATTTTCCAGAGACGAGACGGATTTTTTCAATTGTACGGCCTTTGGAAAAACGGCGGAAATCGTCGGCGAGCATCTGCGCAAAGGGAGAAAAGTTGGCGTGCAGGGCAATATCCAAATGAACAAGTATGAGGTCAATGGAGAGAAACGGACTTCTTACGACGTGATTGTGAATTCACTTGAATTCCTTGAATCCAAAGGCGGAACGTCAGACAATGCGCCCGATGTGGGCTTTCCCGGTGGAAACGGTCCCGACCGGGAAGTGGAAGCGCCGTTGCCGGAAAAAGACGACGATTTTCCTTTCTGATGATGAGGAAAAAGTACTGCCAAACTCAAATGGGTTTGGCATTTTTAATTTTTAAAGACTGCCCGAGGTAAAAATGAGTATGGAAAATACAGTGATCATGCATTACGATATGGACGCCTTCTTTGCGGCTGTGGAAATCCGGGACAATCCGGAATTGGCGGGAAAACCCATGATCGTAGGCGAGAGCATCGTGACCACGGCGAGCTATGAGGCGAGAAAATACGGAATCCATTCGGCCATGAGCGTATATGAGGCGAAAAAACTTTGCCCCAAATTGATCGTCGTCCCGGCGAGCAAAGGGAAATACAGCCAGGTGGCGGCAGGCATCCAGAATCTGATTCTCCGGATGACAGACCGGGTCGAGTTCGCCTCCATTGATGAGGGCTATGTGGACATATCCGGACTCGTGGAACTTTTCCCCTCAAAGGATTATTTCGCGGAAAAATTCCGCCAGCGTATCCGGGATCATACGCAGCTTTCCTGCTCCGTGGGCATCGGCTTTAACCGCCTTTCGGCCAAGATGGCAAGCGAAATTCACAAGCCCGGCGGGCATTTCATTTTCCACAGTCCCGAACAATTTGTGGATTATATCAAGGATAAAAAGACGGGGATCATCCCCGGTATCGGAAAAAAATTTGAGGCGGAGCTGCAGGAGTTGCACTTTGTAAAAATCGAAGACCTTTACACGCTTTCGGTCAAGGAAATGTGCCATATGTTTGGTAACGCCCGGGGCGCCTGGCTTTGGAATGTCATCCGCGGGATAGATTACAGCCGGATCGACGACAAGCCCGCCACCCAGTCCATCGGTAATGAAAATACATTTTACACGCCGCTGACGACAGAGGCGGAGTTCGACAGGGAATGGGAGGAATTGTTCAGGCATTCTTACAAGAGGCTTGTCAGTCACGGCTATATTTGCAAAAACGTGACCATCAAGGTCAAAGTCTCGGATTTTGAAACGATCACCCGCTCCAAAACTTTTTCATCGCCTACGGATGACGCGCAGAAACTCCGGCGGGCCATGTTCGATCTTTTTGAAAATGAAGAAATCTCCAGATCCGTCCGTCTCCTGGGCGTCTATTTCGGCGGTCTTGTCGAAAAGGCCAGCCGACAGCTCAATTTGGATTTTTTGTCCGGCAAGTAAAGAGGCGTTATAAAACCCTTCATAGTTTTCCAATGAAACAGGGCGGCCCAAAAAGCCGCCCGGGTTTTTGTAATAAAATCGGTCGTGTTATAGCAGCGTATCAATCTCTTTGTAGTTCTTCGTCATTTTAAAGGCCTCCGCTACGGGCTTGAACGTTATGACTCCTTTGTAGGTGTTTATGCCGGTCTTGATGGCGTCGTTTTCCTTGGCCGCTTTCTCCAGACCTTTGTTCGCGATTTCCAGCCCGTATTTGATCGTAGCGTTGTTGAGGGCAAAGGTCGAGGTATTGGCGTAAAGGCCGGGCATGTTAGCCACGCAGTAGTGGACCACATCGTCGACAATAAAAATGGGTTCCGTATGGGTCGTCGCGTGGGAGGTCTCGAAGCAACCGCCCTGATCAATGGCCACATCCACGAGAACGGCGCCCTTTTTCAGAAGCTTCAGGTGTTTTTTCGCGACGAGCTTCGGCGCCTTGGCGCCGGGGATCAGGACCGCGCCTATGATCATATCGGCCTCTTTGAGATATTTTTCCAGAGACACGGGATCATTGTAGACGCATTTCACATTGGGCGGCAGGATTTCGCTGAGGTATTCCAGCCGTTGGAGGCTGACGTCAAGGACCGTTACGTCCGCTCCCAAACCCGCCGAGATTTTGGCCGCGTTGGTTCCCACCGTACCGCCGCCCAGAATCAAGACGTTGGCGGGCGCTACGCCCGTTACGCCCATGGGAAGAATCCCTCTGCCGCCCCAGGCTTTGCCCAAATAATAAGAGCCCATGATCGGGGCCATCCGACCGGCCACTTCGCTCATGGGTTTCAAGAGCGGAAGGGATTTCCCTTCGAGGACCGTTTCGTAGGCGACGCTGACGATCTTTTTTGCGAGACAGGCTTTGAGCAGAGGCTCGTCTGCCGCGAAGTGGAAATAGGTATAGACAACCTGATTTTCCCGCATCAGCGCGTATTCCTTTTCAAGAGGCTCTTTCACTTTAATCAGTAATTCTGCGGTTTCCCAGACTTTCTTGGCCGTGGAAAGTATCGTTGCGCCGGCTTTTTCGTAGTCGGCGTCTGCAAGGCCCGAGCCCAGTCCCGCCCCCTTCTCGATGAAAACCTCGTGCCCTGCTGCGACATAGGCGTGCACGGCGCCGGGGACAAGTCCCACCCGGTTTTCATTGTTCTTGATCTCTTTCGGACATCCGATTTTCATAAAACCTCCTAAGGTATATTGTGGTGATCTTTCGTTGGATTTTTGTTTGGGTTCCGGCATGCTGTTACTTTTATTATACACCATAGAAGGGTTTTGTTTCAAATATTTTTTATTATTGCAGCGGGCGGCAAAATGCCGCCCTTGCATTTGAAAATCCTGCGAATGGTTCTGCCGGCTGATTGCTGTTATTTCCCCCGCTTATCGTTCTTCTCAATGGCTTCCCACAAGCCGTTGAGATAGGTGAGACCCAGAGCCCTGTCATAGAGTCCGTAACCGGGGCGTCCCGCTTCTCCCCAGATCATGCGCCCGTGGTCGGGACGGATATAGCCGTCAAAGCCCGTATCATAAAAGGCTTTCATGATCTCGTACATGTCGAGGCTGCCTTCGGCTGAAAGATGGGAGGCTTCCCGGAATTTTTTCGGTCCGAGGAATTTGACGTTCCGGACATGGCCGCAGGCGATGCGCTTCTTTTCGCCGAAATGTCGGATAATGGACGGCAGGTCGTTCTCGGGGTTGGAGCCCAGAGAGCCCGTGCACAGACAGAGGGCATTGGCCGGACTGTCCACAAGAGAAATGATCTTGTCGAAATGCTCGGCCTTGTGGGCGATCCGCGGCAGACCAAAAATGGGCCATGCGGGATCGTCGGGGTGGACGGCCATGCGGACGCCTAATTTTTCACAGGTGGGAATGATCCCCTCCAGGAAATATTTGTAGTTTTCCAGGAGTTTTTCGGGGGAGATGTCCTTGTAGACGGAAAGGACCCGTTCCAATTCCTTGAGACGCTCGGGTTCCCATCCCGGCAGCGAGAAGCCCTTGGAATTCTTCATGGTAGTTTCCACAAGATCAAGGGGCGTCATGCCTTGAAGCTCCGCGTCGTCGTAATAAAGGACGTTGGAGCCGTCCTCAATGACCCGGGCGAGGTCCGTCCGGAGCCAGTCGAATACCGGCATAAAATTGTACACAATGACCTTGACGCCGTAGGCGGCAAGATTTTCTATGGTTTCCACATAATTGGCGATCCACTTGTCTCTTGCTGGGACGCCCATCTTGATGTCCTCGTGGACATTGACGGATTCGATGACCTCGACTTCGAGGCCCGCGTCATGGACCTGCTGCACATAAGGGGCGATGACTTCTTTGGGCCATACGACCCCGGCGGCGTATTGATCGAGGAAACCCATGAGGCCCGAGCAACCCGGGATCTGTCTGATTTGCTGCAAGGAAACGGGGTCGCTTTTTTCCCCGTACCAACGGAATGTCATTTTCATATTGTTATCCTCCTGTCAAAAATCCAAAATAATTTTCATCGTATTTTCCGGATCGTTTTTCAATTGATCAAGGGCCGCTTCGATATCCGTAAACTTGAAATGATGCGTGATGATCCTTGTGGGATCCAGTTTTCCCTCCTCAAACCACTGAATGACCTGGGGGAATTTGTTGTTGTTGAGACGGGTGCCGCGGATATCCAGCTCCCGGCTCGTGATCGTAAATTCCGTGATTTGGGCCTGGCTGTCGTGAAAGCCCATGGTGACCACCGTACCCGCGGGCCGGACCGACAACGCCGCTTCCTTGAGGGATACGCCCACGCAGGCGGCGTCTATGGCCACATCGCAGCCGAGACCGTCCGTGAGGCTCTTGACAAAAGCGACGGTGTCCTCGTTTTTCGAATTCAGCACATGGGCCGCGCCGAATTCTTTCGCCCGCACAAGCCTGTCTTCGATGATATCGGTCATGATACATTTTGCCCCTAAAATATGGCAGACTTGCAGGATCGTCAGCGCGATCTGGCCGCTGCCGCAAATGAGGACCGTATCTCCTGCGGCAACCCCTCCCCGGGAGACGACCTGGGCCGCCACCGTATAGGGCTCAATGCAGGAGGCCAACTGCCAGGGCATGTCGGGTGAAACCGGAAAGACGTTTTTTTCAGGGACCGTCACATATTCCCGGAAGCCTCCGTCCGTATGGACGCCAAGAACCTTGAGGTTCGCGCAGACATTGCCGCGACCGATCAGGCAGACTTTGCACACGCCGCAGTTGCAGACGGGATTGACCGACACATGGTCGCCGACCTTGACTCTGGCGACGGCGGCCCCTGTTTCCACGACCTCGCCGGCGAATTCATGACCGATGACCCGCGGGTAAGTGGCGACAGGAGACGTCCCCCGGTAAATACTGACGTCGGAGCCGCAAATTCCGGCGGCTTTGACCTTGATCAGGACCTCGTCGTCTTTTTCGACCCGGGGCGTGGGATCTTCTTCGATTTTGATGATATTGGGGCTCAAAACCCGGATTGCTTTCATAATTCCCTCCTTGATTTATGGAAAAAATGCGTCGCCTTTGGAAAAATAACCGTCGTCTCGCAAAATCTGTATACATGTAATATATCAGTTAATACAAAGATACCACATTTTTTGTGAATATGCAAGAGGCTCTGTTATAATAATTTCAAGATTTTTCCGTCCCGCTTTGAAAGCAATTCAAAAAAGCAAAAATTCAACTATTTTTGAAAAAACTATTGACAGACAATGAATCGTAAGGTACAATTTAAATATGAAATCGTTTTATTTGGAACAGTCAAGCTTGAAAACGGAAAGCGTTTTGTTTGGCGGTTCAAGGAAAAACTGATATTTTAGTTTAGGAGGTAAGAGATGAAGAGAATCGGTGTTATTTTTATGGCGCTTATCGTGGCGATGTGTGCTACGGCAAGCTTGGTTTTCGCCTCGGGCAAACCCATTGACCTCGTGATCGGACATATCGTGGCCGAAGATCATACGTGGCACAAGGCTTCCCTCAAATTTAAAGAAGTCGTAGAAGCCAAATCCGGCGGCAAAATCAAAGTGACAATCCACCCGAACAATCAGTTGGGTTCGGAACTGGACGTCATCCAGTCCATCCTGACCGGCGGTGGCGCGGATATCGTCTTTACCGGCGAATCCATGCAGACATTCGCGGAAGAACTGGGGATCATCGGCATGCCCTACGCCATTACAAGCGACGCCCATATGGACAAAGTGCTGAACGGCCCCGTTGGCAAAGAATTTGAAGATCTGATGCTGAATTCAGGATTGCGCGTGATCGGCGCCTTCGTAAGAGGACCCCGGAACATCACGTCGAAAAAACCCATCAAGACTCCCGACGATCTGAAGGGATTCATTATCCGGACGCCCGCTTCGCCCATGACCGTGGCGGCTTTTGAGGCAATGGGCGCGAAACCCACCCCCATGGCTTTCGGAGAAGTTTTCACCTCTCTGCAGCAAGGCGTGATCGACGGGCAGGAAAATCCCCTGGCCATGATCAAGACCGGCGCTTTCTATGAAGTGCAGAAATATGTGGATGTTACGGAACATCTGCGGGCTTGGGTCTATATCGCCATCGGAGAGGAAAAATTCCAGTCGCTGCCCAAGGATCTGCAGGCAATCGTTCTCGAAGCCGGGAAAGAGATGCAGACTTACGAACATGAGTTGTTCCTGGCTGAAGAAGCCCAACTCAAAGCCGAGTTGGAAGGCAAGGGCATGGAATTCGTAACCGTCGACCAGAAACCCTTCCGCGACAAAGCCGTCGAAGGCGTGCTGAAAGTCCTGACACCGAAACAGAAAGCACTCTATGATAAAATCGTAGCCGCAGAATAACAAACAAATACGCGTGTGTGGGGAAAGCCAGCATCCGACGGATGGATGTTGGCTTTCGCCCTATTCGCTCCCTGACAACGAAAAAAGGAGGCAAGCGTGGGAGAAAACCTGAACACGGAACTGGAAAAGAACTATGAAGAAAAAGTAGAGGAACTGTCGGGGGAGGAAGCGGGAAAGACGCCGGGCAAAAGCGGTCTTGAGCGCTTTATCGCGACCAAAAACGCCCTGATGTCCACCATCGCCGTCGTTTTCCTGGCGGGATTTATCGTGAGCGTCATGATCCAGGTCACGAGCCGGACGTTTTTACCCAAATCCCCGGCTTGGACTGAAGAGATCGCCCGCTACTTCTTTATATATATGGTTGCTTTCGGGGCCAGCGTCGCCGTCCACACGAAGGAATTTGTGGGCGTTGATATGTTGACGGTGTATTTTCCGAAAATCGTCAACAAAATTTTAGAGGTTCTGATCTATGTGGGTCTCTTCGCCCTGAGCGCCTATTTATTGAAGAATTCCGTCCTCAAATTCGCGTTGATCAAATACCGGATGGTATCCACGGCCATGCAAATCAATATGAAATATGTTTATTTTTCCATGATCATATTGTTTACGCTTCTGGCAATCAGTTATCTGCTGGAGATCGCCCTGGTATTCGTACGGAAGGAGGAGGATAAAAAATGGTAGCATTGTTGTTTATCAGCTTTTTGATTTGTCTGGCTCTGGGGGTCCCGGTGGCTTTCAGCCTCGGCCTGTCGTCCCTCTTTTATTTTATCGGAGCCGGTATGCCGCTCCAGATGTATTCCCAGCGATTTTTCGCGGGGCTTGATTCCTTCACGCTCCTTTGTATCCCGGGCTTCGTTCTCGCGGGCAATTTGATGAATTTCGGCGGGATCACCGAGCGTCTCATCGCGTTCTGCAATAAGCTCGTAGGTCATTTTACGGGCGGACTTGCCATAGCCAACGTCGTGGCGTCCATGATTTTTGCCGGAATCTCCGGAACGGCGCTTGCCGATACGGTCAGCGTGGGCGGGGTTCTGATCCCTGCCATGAAAAAAGAGGGCTATGACACGGACTTCACCTGCGCCGTGACCTGCTCGTCCTCCTGTATCGGACCCATTATTCCGCCGTCGCTGCCGATGATTATCGCGGCTACCATGACGAGTCTCTCGGTTTCGAAACTGTTCGCGGCCGGCATCATCCCCGGTATTTTGATGGGTCTCGGCATGATTATCGTGTCCGTTGTGGTCTCCAAGAAGCGGAATTATCCCAAGGCCGAGCGCCGGGCGACGCTGATGGAGATCCTGAAGACCGGAAAAGACTCCTTCTGGGCCATCCTCATGACAATTATCATCTTGTCGAGTATTCTTTTCGGCGTCGTAACGCCGACGGAAGCGTCTGTCTTGGCTGTGGTGTACGGCATGCTTGTCGGCGCCTTTGTCTACA
>JAISST010000102.1 GCA_031272945.1 Fusobacteriaceae bacterium | reverse complement strand
AAGCAGGCCGGACACTCTTTCCGTCAGTTCCCGGACGATCTTGTAGTCTGCCGTGATCGGACCGTGAAAGAACATGTCCTCTGTAATGCCCGGCATGGTAGCAATCCTTGCGCCCTTGCTGCAGGCGTCTTTTTTTGCCTTTGTATGGGTCAGGGACGCCGCGGTCGCCGCAACAACTACATCGGCGTCCGCCATGGCCTCGGCAACAATGGGAAAAGGTTCCATTCCGCTCTTGGCCATTTTTTTGATCCGCATTGCCACGGATTTTGCGCCGAGGAGAGCGCCCGCCTCAAAAAGGCTTTCGCCTATTTGAAGTGTCGTCTCGTCATAGATGACCAGGAAGGTTTCTCCTTCTTTAAGGGCCATATTTTCTTCTAAAATTCTTTTTGCGACTTCGATAAAATCCATAATTACTCCTTATCCCAGCAATTCCTTGACTGTCCTGGCCGCGATTCCTCTTCCCAAAATTGCCGGGCTTCCGACAATGTCCCGGACTGTCTGCTGCATTGCCGATGTATAGCCGATACAATCGAGAATGACGAGATCCGCTCCCCAGGCGGCCAGCTCTTTCGCCGCCGCTTCGGCATTTTTCATCCCGTCTACATAGGGGGAGGAAGCAAGGACTTTGACTTCTTTGCTCAATTCTCCCCAACGCTTTGCGGATTGCGCCACCTGATCCGGCGAAGGCGTGAGGACGCCTAATTTCTTACCCCGGGCAAGGGCATCGACCGCATGAAACAAAATGCGCTGAGGGCGGATAAGCAGCCCTTTTTCGCTGAATTCGGGAAACTCTCCGGTGCAGAGCAACAATACCAAAGGAATGTCGTTTTCAAAGTGCTTCTGGATCTTTTCTATAATCCTCGGGGTGATGTATTTTTCCGCCACTTGCACGGAGCTTCCGTCGGTAAGGCGCGTGACCAGCACATAATCTCCTTTCACGGGCGCGAATGCGGCGATTTCCTCTTTGCTCAGCCCGTCCAACGCGCCGGCTTCGACGATTTCCACATCATTTCCCAAAATCGGGATAATATCGGCCATTACGTCTGTTCTGGGGGCCTGACCGATCGTGACCGTACCTATTTTCTTTTTCATCAACTCCTCCTTAAAAATGACTTCTTACGGGTTTCAGGCCTTGCCCAAGGTCTGGAGCCGGTCCATGGGGCCGTAGAGTTTTTGCAGCAGCTCCCATTCTTTTGTGTCATAGAATACCGCTTTGCCCTCTCCGAATTCTTTTGCGGTCTCAATCGCAAAGCGTACGCAGGCCTCGATATCCGTTATCTGAGAGGCGCCGGTCCCGCAACCGGGAACCGCTGTTTCGGCGGTGATGGCCACGCCTACAACGGGCGCTTTTGTCGCGGTACAAGGCTGCAATACGGAATTCAGATGATAGAGTTCATTTCCGTAGGGCGTGATGTCCTGGGTCGTAATCGCGAATACCACAGGCGGTTTTCCCGTGACATAAGACATAATCGTCAGCAGATCTTCGCTGACTCTCAGAATATAGCCCTCTTTTACCGTCGGAGAAAGCGCGAAGCCTTTGTAGTTGATAATTCTGTTTCCACGGGTCGTGTCAATGGAGAGCACGGCGTCGAGTTTGTCACTCATTTCTTCTGCGTTGGCGATGGCCATATTGATGGGCGAATCCATGAACGGTACAGGCTCATGGGGTCTTGTAGGCGCATCGGGACAGATATGCGTAGACACAAATACGTCTCCGGACAGAATGTCTCCGGCTTTGGCCATAGCGCCGAGCTTCATGGCGACGGCGACGGCGGTCACAGCGCCATCGGCGTCGGAAACGATTCCGATCCGCTCCGGTCTCGCGCCGATTCCGCCCAATCGTCCCACGATACCCAGAGTGGGAGCAGTACCGCCCTTGCTCTTCCCTTTGCTTCCCGGAAACCATATTTTTACAAAATCCGTATGTCCCTTGGGACCTTCGACGGTCTTTACTTCTATGGCCCCGGCGGGGACACCCGCGGCTGTCAGGGCCTCTTTGACAGAAAGACCGCTCACATGGGGGCTGTCCAACAATTCATAAGCTTCGATCGTATATTTCATCGACATGACCTTTTCTCCTCCTTATTCTTTTGGTGGTATACATACCAAGTTATCACACACGTTTATTATCTACAATATACGTTTGCCGACGACAGGCTCTATGGTTTGCAGGAGCTCTGTACAGCGCATTCCTTCACCGAGGATCAAGCTTTCTTTAGGGATACAGAGCAGATAAACCTCGTCTCCTTGTCGGATTTCAGCTGTGGTCACGGGTTTTCCGGGATCGGCTCCGCCCGCTGTGACGGTCATGATAAGATCGGGGAAAGTACCGAGGCGTTGGCTTCCTTTTTCAAGCGTCATATATTCGTTCCAGAATGTGGCTTCATAATCCCCTATCCCAATGACGCCGCTGTCAAAACCACCACGGGTCACAAGCTTTTTTTCCGTTACGGCGCCTCTTGTCACGATGCTGCCGCCCAGGTAGTTGATAACGGCTTGGACTACTGCCTCTGCGCCTTCAGCCTCTGCATTTTTCATTCGGCGGCCGAGCTCTATTGCCTGTTTTAATGCGCCACAGGCCGCATATTTTTTGGCATAGGAGGCTTTGACTGGATTTCTGGCAACCGCCACAAGACCACCGGCCTTATCGGCGGCGCTGCGAACCAGAGCGGCAGTGGATTCGAGATTGCCCAGCGCATGGATCTCCAGATAAAGGCCTTTTTCCCTGTTTCCGCCTGCCGCGGCTTGTCTCGAGAGATAGGTTTTGTCCCTGTGCAAGCCCATGGAACCCATAACGCCCGTTGGATGCGCCCTGCCGTTGCAAAGGGCGTCTACGAGAGGAAGACCCGTCAATGCCGCGGGGATCCAACCATTCGTAATGGAACTCCCTCCGCACTCATTGGGAATAAAGCCGCCGGGAGCGGGGCAACCGTTTTCCGCGAGGATTTCCGTCACACGCACGTATTCCGCGGGAGTGACTTTGGCCTCTGTCGCCGCGGGCGCCCCTACTGCGGAGCCTGTGACGAGAATCGTATCGGGGGAGACGTCGTCAATATCGACGAGCGTGAGTACGCCGCCGGACAAAGCTTCCCGGATATTGATGCGGCCTTTGTCTATGGCGCCGCCTCCCCCACCGCCCAAAAGCGCGCCGCCGAGGATGGCATATTCCGCCAATTCTTCCGTGATAATGATTTTGGCCATATTATTCCCCTCCCGGGCCCAGGGCCGCAGCGCAGACAAGCGCCTGCGCATGTACCGGATCGATGACGGGAACGCGCAATTTTTCCCTGAGTTTTTTTGCCGCGCCTATGGTGGCAAGACCTGTACAGGCAAGGACGATGACTTTTGCCCCTTGGGAGACAAGCTTTTCGCCGGCGGCAAGTACCGCTTGCATCCCCTGCTCTTTCATGAGATCAAGGGTGGAATCTACGCCTTGCGGAACGATTTCTCCGACAAAATATTCCCCCAGAGCCAGACGGATTGCCGGCGGGGCTTTGTCGGTAATTCCCAGGACTGCGGTCGGTTGTTCCAGCGTCCGGGCGAGATAGGCGGCGGCTCTGCCGGCGCCTATCACGGGGATCGAGAGTTTTTCGCTTGCAAGCGTAAACGCAGGGTCTCCCGCGCAGCTGATAATCACGGCTTTCACTCCGTCTTTTTCCATTTTTTCCGCGAGAGCCAATACTTTGGGCACGGCGATTTCTTCCGTGGCGTCGTCATGGATTCCTTCCGGTTGATCGGGGATACAAGCCGAGGCGACATCCAATTCCGGGCAGTACGACATCACCAAATTTCCGTGCAGATTCAAAAGCGCTTTGTCTTCTGTCGTCAGTACACGGATCAATCCGACTTTTGTCTTCATATAGCGCCTCCTTACGCGGCAAGGCGAATCAAGGCGTCAATAAAGCCATAGATGCCGTCTCCGGCCACAAAACCGCCGCCCCAGATTTCAAGTTCTCCTTTGTATTTCTTTTCGAGAGGCCAGCGAATCAAAAGCGCAACCAACAGTCCGATTCCGTAAATCGGATTGTTGATCAGAAGACCCGTCGCGAAAAGAATGCCGATGGAACGTTTGGCACCGCCTACGGCTTGGAGAGCCGCGCCAAAGATGGCGGAGATAAACATTTGTCTCAAGATTTCAGGCTGGGCGCCCGCTTGGATCGTTGCGGCGAATACCTTGCTCACGGGGGGGATCATACCCAGCTTGAAATGCATATTCATCAGGGCTGCCGTTACAATCACGGCAATGACTCCGCCCATGAGTTCCGAGATCATCTGCTGTTTACGGCCGGCCAGTTCATAATCCTTGTTTTCTCCGCGGCCCCGGATGATCCAACCTGTCTTGAGATCGTAGCCCATATCGGCAAAACAAGGCCCGGTGCTCGCCACATAGCCGGTAAGCAAAATGAGAGCCTGCGGCGGAAATCCCATGAACAGTCCCAGACTTACGAAGATAATGCTGACTGCAAAGCCGGGAAACCATCCGGAATGCATAGCCGAGAGTCCCACAAGAATCGGCGCAACCGCGGCTGAGAATGTACACCAGATAACCCAGATAATAATCTTTCCGACGCTCATTTCGCCCAAAATCCCGCTGATTATCGCCATAAGCAGCGCGCCTACGGCAAAGAGACCGACATGGGTAACAAGCGCTTTGTTTAGTTGTTTCGGCGTAACCGTATATCCGGCCGCTTCTTTTGTTTCAACGGTTTTACCGACCGCAGGCGAACGTCTTGTCCCTTTGACGATGGTGGCGATCGCCTGAATCAGCGAGATCAACCCTGCGCCGATCATAAAGCCGTGGGGAATGTACGTAGCGCCGAGATTTGTCGGTAATTCCGAACCGAAAAGTTTTGCGATGGGGGCGAAAAGGAAAGAAATTTGCGGGAAATAGCCTCTGAGCAAAAGCCCGGCGGCCAGGGCGATCATTGCGACGGGGTTGGCGAAAAATGCGATCCCCACGCCTGCCATGGGAAGACCTTTGAGTCCGATGGCTTTGATCGCAATGTATTTGCTTGACCCTATGATACCCAGAATAATGCCCCAAAGCAGGTGTTTTCCTTTTTTACCGCCTTCGTCTCCGGCGACAATGGCTGTGGCGGTCGCCACGCCCGGCGGCCAGGAGGCGGAAGCGGGATAGAGTTCCGAATCATAGCACTGGTACACCATGTGCATGCCTATGAGCGTTGCAAGTCCCGAACCGATCAACATCGGGATCGCCAGCGAAAGATCGCCGTAGGCGAAGAAGATTGCGACGGCGAGCAGCGTGCAATTGGCTGCGCCGAATCCCGCGGCGCTTGTCATCGTCTGCACGAGGTTTTGTCTGTCCAGCGAGCGGAAGCTCTGCAGACCTTTCAACGGAATACGCGCAATGGACATGGCGATCATGGCGCCGATTATGGAAGTATTGGGGGTAAAGCCCAATTTGCTGATGATCTGCATGCAGATGATCGCCGAAAAAATGGAAACGAGAATGCTCAATACAATTGTCTGCGGTTCAACCGCCTTGGGATGGACAAGTAGCCCATTTTTGTCATTCATACATTCCTCCTTGAAATATCAATTGTTTTTTCAACATTCCTGTTGAAGCGTAAGAAAAAATCTGGTAAAATATGTTAAAAAAGTATACCTTCAATTTAGCACAAAAGAGACAACAAATAAAATATATTATTTTAAGAGGAATTATCTAAAAAATCGATAATTACCAGGGGAGGAAGCTGAAATTGAACAAATTGGCAATTGAAGCATTTTTAGCCGTTGTCGAAACAAAAAATTTTTCCAAGGCGTGTGAACGCTTGTTCGTTTCACAATCAACCATCAGCAACAGACTGTCCTGTCTTGAAAAAGAACTGGGCAGCGCTCTTTTCAAGCGCGCCAAAGGAATGAAGGGCGTGGAATTGACCCCCAAAGGCAAGGAATTCCTTACCTATGCGAATCGATATGTCTCTTTGGAAAAGGATGTGCGTTCGTGGAGCAAGAAAGATGCGAAATATGATCTGAAAATTACGGCGCCGCCGAGCTTAAACGCCTATATTCTGCTCCCTTTGTTTGATCGCATCCTTGAAAAGCAGTATCCGATTTGCTTGAATATTTATTCTCATTGGATAAAACCGACTTATGAGCTCATAGAGTCTCAGCAAATGGACATAGGCATTGTATCTTTGCAGTTGGAGTCGCAAAACGCCGTGACAACGCCGTTGTTCCGGGAGGAAATGGTGCTTATTTCCGGACAGATGTCTTCGGATCTTCCGGATATTGTAGATCCTGAATGTATGAAGACCGACAATGAAGTTTTCTTGAGCTGGGGCGCGGAATTCAAAATGTGGCATGACAGTCACTGGTCTCCCGCCGGGGTCAATCCCCTTTTGGTCGATTCTCCCTATTTGATCTACCATTTTGTGAAACATCACGGTTATTGGTCTATCGTACCTTATGACATCGCGCTGAAATTCAAAGAAAATATGCCGCTAAAGATCTCCCGTTTTTCCTGCCGGATTCCCTATCGGACAATCTATAAAGTTTTGCATAGAAATCCCAATTCTGCGGGAATTCCTGCAATCCGTATTTTTGAGAAGGAATTGAACGCGTATATAGAAGAAAATCGCTATACTCAAAAGATATAAAATAAAAGACCGCTCCGCCCGCAAGGGCAAGCAGTCTTTTTTTATCGCGCCCATCCATGAAAAAAGCTTATTTCTGGCGCAGCTTATTTTTGCCGGAAATGCCCGGTTTTGTCATTTCGAAGGGATTTAGAATGATATCGAGATCATTTTTCGGGATGAGTCCTTTTTTTAATACCAGCTCATAGACAGGATTTCCTGTTATAAGGGATTCTTTCGCGATCTCAGCGGCGTTCTGATAGCCGATATAAGGATTTAAAGCCGTGATGATGCCTACGCTTCTGTCCACCCAGAATTTGCAATTCTCTCTGTTGGCCTGGATATCTTGCAGGCAGTTTTCCATAAATGTCAGGATCGCGTTTTTGAGAATTTTTATTGATTGGAAGATATTGAAGAACAATACGGGCTCAAAGACATTGAGCTCCAATTGGCCGGCTTCCGCGGCTTTGGCAACCGTGATATCGTTGCCGAAAATCTGGAAACACACCTGGTTTACGGCTTCCGGAATTACGGGATTCACTTTTCCCGGCATAATGGATGAACCGGGTTGCTGCTGCGGCAGGATGAGCTCGCTCAAACCGGCCCTGGGTCCCGAAGCCATGAGTCGGATGTCATTGGCCGTCTTGGATAGATTGACGGCGCAGGTTTTGAGCGCTGCCGAAAGCCAGACGAAGCTGTCGAGATTTCTGGTCCCGTCGACAAGATCCGTAGCGCGTCGGAAGGGAAAACCCGTCAACTCTGAAAGATAAGAAACGACTTTTTCGGCGTAGATCCCGTCCGCGTTGAGGCCGGTACCCACCGCGGTCGCGCCCATATTGATATTGAGAAGTTCGTCCGCGGCATAGCGGATACGGGAAATATCTCTTTTGATTGGTTCCGCAAAGGCCCGGAATTCCTGCCCCAGCCGGATAGGGACCGCATCCTGGAGATGGGTTCTTCCCATTTTCAGGACATCGTCAAATTCGACGCTTTTTTGCAACAGAAGCCCGTGAAGGGCCTCCATGGCGCCGAGAAGACTCTTGATTTTTATCTGAACGGCCAGTTTTCCCGCAGTGGGGGCAACGTCATTGGTGGATTGACTGCAATTCACATGGTCGTTTGGATTGACGCGGTCATAGACGCCCAGTTCTCCGCCCAGGATCTCATTTGCTCTGTTGGCAATGACCTCGTTGACGTTCATATTGACGGAAGTCCCCGCTCCGCCTTGTATAACATCCGTGATGAATTGATCTCTGAATTTGTTGGCGATGACCTCCTCAGCCGCCTCTATGATCGCATCCCTTACGTCTTTCGAAAGGAGCCCCGCGTCGCAATTGGCCATAGCGGCTGCTTTTTTGACCGTAGCAATGGCGTGTATGAATGTTTTGCCCCATTTATATCCGGTGATGTGGAAATTTTTGGAGCCCCTGAGAGATTGAATACCATAATAAGCGTTAACCGGAACTTTCATCGTACCAATAGAATCTGTCTCCAACCGATATCGTTTCATGATGACCTCCCATAGCATGATATGCTTCTTTATAGATATTATCCCATGAAAAGGAACGGGACGCAAGAAAAAAACGACAGGGTTGCTTTCAAAAAATATAGGGAAAAATGAAAATCCATATATGGTATATATGGATGAGATTTATACCTTCTTTGGCACAATTTGTGGATAACGCCCCGGCCATTCTACAGTGATCGGATTTATACGAACCATCCGGAACAAAGATACATTCTTTAATGACGAAAAATAAGCGTCGCTTAGATATGGTTTGACGTCAAACTCACGCCTTTCATTATTGTCAAAGGTGATTCGCAATTTATAGTCGGGGAGCGCTTCAACATGAACAGGATAATAACTCTCCATATATTACCCCTCCAAGCCTTTGATCTTTATCACTTCGCTGTTTTCATTAAGTGCGTCCATGCTGCGTTTATTTCATCTTCTCGCAGAGCCACCCATGCCTCAACGTATTTTTGTTGTTTGCGCGGAAGTTTTCCCGCGAGAATATCGCCGTTTGAGGCGATAGACATCTTCTCACCGGAGAATACCGCATGTATATGCGGCATATTATGGGGACTGTTCTTCTTCTTAAACATGTAAATGAGTATTCCGAAAAAACTTGAAATCAGTGGCATAATATTTCTCCAATCTCATAGGCCAAAGCGTCTGCGTATTTCAATCTCCAGTTTTTCTGTCTGCTGATGATCTCAAAAGGGTCAACGGGAAACCAGCGTATCCCAAATTCCAAAAGAAACTTGTGGGCCATGTGAAAAGCTCGTAGAGCCGAAACAGACTTAGTCTTTGAATTCATCAGGGTAAAGCAACTCCATGACTTTTTTTAGTTTCGCCAATTCCTCGTCGCCAAGCCTTGCCCCCGCTCTGACAATGGCGCGAAGATCTGGATTCTCAATGTAGTCGGCTATCCTCGCAACGTTGCTAGCGTCTCTGAATGCCTCCTGCGTCAGAGCCAAAGCCTTTTTGTCCACGTCGAAAATTTCGTCTGCTGTCCTTGCAACTGCGCGCAAGCTATCTTCACTGAGGTAAGCCTTTTCAGCCCGGAGTTTGTTCAAGGCCGATTCAAGTTTCTCCTTTTTTTGAATCTCAAGGAGCGCGTCGAGTGATATTCCAAGGATTACGGCTATTTTTGCCAGTATTTCCGGCTGAGGCTCACGGGCGCCGCTTTCGATATAGTCCAAATATGATTTCGAAAGCCCTGCGTCTTTGCTTAACTTTCCGGCAGAGAGCTTCGCAGACTTCCGAACGGATTTGATGTATTGTCCCAATGATATGCCCATAAACATAGGATACCATTATCTGTGGGAAAAGTCAATATGCCGCTTAAAAAATCAGAGAGGATAATATCAAATATGTAAAACCTTTCAACGCAAAACCTTACCCTGTACCAAGCGACACAATGTCGATGGGTAAAAACAGAGTGTATGCATTTGTTAACGCAAAAGATCAGCTCAAATCTATAGCATTTTATGATAAGAGCGGCAAGAAGAAACGGCAGATTGATTTAGACCATAAGCACTGCGGAAAGATTCCCCACGTTCACATTGGATACAATCATTCACAAGAAGATGTGAACTTGTCAAAGAGTGACAAAGCATATATCGCAAAAGTTCTTAGGATTTGGAGGAAAGAAAATGGGAAGAAATAGTAGATACTTCTATTTTTTCTCCCCGCTTCCCTTGACAAACGGGCAAACATCTTGTAATATTTGAGCAGATTCAAAAATATTTTTTGATGCGGAGGTGTTTGATTTATGAAACAAAATAAATTGTGGACATGGATTCTCACGGGGCTCGCCGTATTCTTTACGCACGCCGTCCTCATTTCCGCGGAGCCCAGCGGGAAGGTCATGTTGTATTCTTCAATGCAGGAACCTCAGATTGAAGCCATTAAAGAGGGATTTGAAAAGAAGTATCCCAAGATTCAAATGGATTATTATTTTGCGGGGACCGGAAAAGTCGTGACAAAAATCGCGACGGAACAGCAGTCCGGCCAGGTGGCCGCCGATATCATCTGGGTGGGCGATCCGACAAATTATATCAATTACAAAAAGCAGGGCATTCTCGCGAAATATGATTCTCCGGAAGCCGCGGCCATTGACGCGAAATTCAAGGATCCCGACGGATATTTCGTAGGCTCCCGCCTTGTGATTGTGGGATTCGGATACAATACCGACCTTGTAAAACCGGCGGACGCGCCCAAGAATTGGGAAGATCTGCTGGATCCCAAATGGAAGGACCAGATCGTCATCACCGACCCCGGGACCGCAGGCACAACACGCTTTGCCGTCGATGCGCTCATGACGAACAGCGAATTCGGGGCGGCCTACTTTGAAAAACTCAAGGCAAACGGCGCGGAACTCGAGAGCGGCACGACCGCAACCCACACAAAAGTGGCCGCCGCAGCTTACAAAGTCGGCGTGTGTCTCGACTATGTGACCGCGACCATGAAGCAGGAAGGCTCCTTGATGGATTTCGTCTATCCCGAAAAGAATCTCATTTCCATTACCAGCCCCATCGGCCTCGTAAAAGGTTGCGCCAACGAGGAAAACGGCAAGCTTCTCTATGACTTCATTCTCTCGAAAGAGGGGCAGGAAATTCTCGTTGCCAACAACCTGACAACGGTACGCAGCGACATTCCCCAGGAAGGCGGCATGAGCATAGCGGAAATCGCCAAGCGAAGCATGCAAATCGACGTGGACGTCATTGTCGAAAAAGACGAGGAAGTCCTGGCGACTTTTGACAAAATATTCAAGTAATAAGCGTATCCTAACAATAAAAGCGGCCGGGTATTTTACCCGGTCGTTTCTAAAATGAAAAAGTGAAAAAACGAAAAAAGGAGGATTCCCCAATGGAGTCGGTCAGATTTGAAAATGTGACGTTTCGATATGGCAAGCACACCATATTTGAAAACCTGTCACTGAAAATCGATACAAGCCAAATCATGGGAATAGTAGGGCCTTCCGGCTGCGGAAAGACGACACTCATCCGCTGCCTGTGCGGATTCATCAAACCCGAGACAGGGAGCATCTACATAGGCGACGATTGCGTGTACAGCGCGGAAAAGCGGATTCATGTGGCGCCTGAGCGCAGAAACATCGGCGTCGTATTTCAGGATTACGCCGTATGGCCTCATATGACCGTATGGGAAAATGTGACCTATCCCATGAAAAAAAGAAGAGCGCCGCGGGAGGAAATCGAAACGCGTGCCAGGCATGCCCTTGAGCAGGTACGGATGACAGGCTATGAAAAACATCTCCCTTCGCAGCTGTCGGGAGGACAGCAACAAAGGGTGGCCATTGCCCGGGCCCTCGTTTCTTCCCGGGATGTGATCGTCCTCGATGAACCCATCACCAACCTTGACGCCAAGCTCCGGGAAGAAATGATCCTGGAAATCCGGATGATCCAGAAAGCCGTCGGGACGACCATCATCTATATTACCCACGACCAGGAAGCGGCGCTTCAACTTTGCGATAAAACCGCCATCATGGAAAGCGACGGCGTCATCTGCCAGATCGGGACCGATGAGGAAATTATAAAATCTCCCGCCAACCGTTTTGTGTTTACCTTTATCGGCGTCGCCAATTTCGTTCCGCTGACGGCACTGGATGACGGCGTCTATATCAAACCGCCCGTCGGCAATCCCGTGAATCTCACGACGAAAAAGCCGGTAAAACCTCTGGAGCAGGAATTTGTCATGGGGATTCGACCCATGGACATCGTCTTTGACGACAGTTCTCCGATCAGGGCCGTTGTCAAATCCTCCACATTCCTGGGGAGCCAGTACAATTATTTTCTGGATCTTTCCGGCATTTCCCTCCGGGTACAGGCAAACACGCTGGACGTACTTCAGAGCAGGGAATATCAAGAAGGAGAGACTGTCGGCATCCGGTTTTTGCAGCCCCTGTGGTTTGACGGAAAGAAGGAGGTGACCTTATGCTGAGCTTCGGACGCGGCAGTGGCAACGGGGATCTTGCCCGGCTCGACGGGAAAAAATTTGATCTGGACCGGATCATGACGCTGTTGAGTTTCGTGATCCTCTTTATCGTCGTGATTATTCCGGTTTTCATGATTGTCTACAACGCTTTTTTCTTTAAAGGCAAGCCTGATTTTGCCATGTTTAAGAATGTGATCATGCGCAAAGAAAACATCGGCGCCATGTGGAACACGATTGTGATCGCGTTCTGGGTCACCATATTCGGGACCGTCATAGGACTTTTCTACGCGTGGCTGCTGGGGCGCAGCGACATCCCCCTGAAGGGACTCATGCGCTCGCTGTTCATTATTCCCTATATGTTTCCGCCCTTTTTCGGCGCCATGGCATGGGATTTGATGCTCTCGGGACGGGGCGGCTACGTCAACAAATGGCTCATGTCCGCCTTTGGCCTGACGAAGGCGCCGATTACGATCAATTCCGTCTGGGGCATCATCTTCGTCGAAGTATCCTATTATTTCCCCTTTGTGTTTATGCAGGTCGTCAGCGCCTTGGAGCGTATGGACCCGACTCTGGAGGAATCCGCGCGGATCGCCGGGGCGAAGCAGGGTTACGTGATCCGCAGGATTACGCTGCCGCTGGTGCTTCCCGCCATTTCTTCGGGGGCTCTTCTGATTCTCATTTCATCGCTGGCGCATTTTGGAGTGCCCTCCATTCTCGGCTTTTCAAAAAACATCTACACGCTGCCGACGAAGATCTATGATCTGATCAACCGGACCTCCGGAGATTTCCAGGGGATAAGGGAAGGTGCGGCGCTTTCGGTATTGCTTGTGATCGTCGTCGCCCTTGCTCTGGTCGCGCAAAAGATGGTCCTTCGGGCCGGGAATTACGACATTATCAAAGGAAAAAGCATGCGCCCGACGCTGATTAAGCTCCGGGGAGCGAAATATCCGCTTCTTCTGATTTCCTTCGCGTCGCTTTTCATTATCGTTCTCGTCCCGCTCGTGATGATCTTCCTCGTGGGACTCTTGCGGGCTTACGGGCTTCCGATGAAATTCGCGAATTTCACGCTGAAAAATTACGCCAACGTCATCTTCCGGAATAAAATGGTCAAGGACGCCGTACGAAATTCTCTGGCGCTTTCGACCAGCGCCGGCGTGATCAGCATGTTTTTGGGCGTCATGATCGCCTATGTCATCAATAAGATCCGACCCAAAGGAAAGGAAGTTCTCGAAGTCATTTCGGTTCTGCCCTACTCCATTCCCGGCACCGTTCTCGCCATCGGCGTGATCTTGGCGTGGTCCGGCGCCGTCTTTGGCATTAACCTCTACAACACCTTGTGGATCATTTTGATCGCGTACATCGCGCGCTATCTTTCCTTTTCAATGAAGTCCGCCTCGGCTTCGCTGCAACAGGTGCATTCCTCACTGGAAGACGCCGCCAGATCCTGCGGCGCGTCCCACATGGAGTCTCTGAAAGACGTCACGCTGCCTTTGATCCGGCCGGCGATGGTATCGGGTTTCTTCCTGATTTTCCTCCCTGCCATGCGCGAGCTGACGACATCGGTTCTGTTGTACGGACCGTTTACGAGAACCCTCGGAGTTTCCATCTACGCTTTGCGGGACGCGGGCATGTTGCCCCAGTCCTCGGCCCTGGCGTCTCTGGCGATACTGCTCATCATTGTGTGCAATCTTGTGGTGACGGCCTTGACCAAAGACCGGAAGGGGGTGTAGCATGGACCAGATCGTATTGAAGAACGTCACAAAACGTTTTACGACAAAAACCCTCGGGACCGTGACCGCCGTTGACAACATCAATCTCACGGTGCGGGAAGGGGAATGCTTCTCGTTCTTGGGACCCTCCGGCTGCGGAAAAACAACGATTTTGAGAATGATCGCGGGCTTTGAAGACCTTTCGGAAGGAGAAATCCATCTTTGCGGACAACCGGTCTCCTTAAAAGACAAGAATCTCTATGTCCCTCCTGAGGAAAGAGGCCTGGGCATGGTATTTCAGGCCTTTGCCGTGTGGCCGCACATGGATATTTTTACCAACGTCGCGTTCCCGCTGCAAGTCAAAAAAGCGCCGAAAGCGGAAATCCGCGATCGGGTGGCGGAAGCCCTGCGGCATACGAATCTATCGGGCATGGAAAAAGTATATCCCTCGGAGCTCTCGGGAGGACAGCAACAGCGGATCGCGTTGGCCCGGGCCATCGTCACCAACCCCAAAGTCATGCTTTTGGATGAGCCGCTGTCGAATCTCGACCCGAAGCTCAGAGAATCCATGCGCTTTGAGATCAAAGCCCTTCAAAAAAAATTCAACTTTACGATTATTTTTGTAACCCATGACCAGTCGGAAGCCATGGCGCTCTCGGACAGAATGATGGTCATGGATATGGGAAAAATCGTACAGATTGATACGCCGCGCAATCTGTACAACAAGCCGCAAAACAGATTTGTCCACAGTTTTCTGGGGCAGTCCAGCTTCATAAAAGTCGTTGTAAAAGACGGCAAAGTCTATCCGAAAAACGATCCGGCAACGGAGATCCCCTGTGCGCCCCCCGAAGGCAGAAGCGGAGAGATGCTTCTTGCCACAAGACCCAATTCCATCAGTTTGAACAGGGAAAAGGGCTTTCCGACGAAGATCGAGAAAAGGATTTTTTTGACGGACTGTACGGAGTACCTTGTGCTTGTAGGCGACGACGTCGTGAAAATTCAGACGCCGCACCGGAACAGTTTTCGACAGGGAGAGGAATGTCGCATAGACATCGCGGCCCCCATGTGGTACGACGCTGACGACGGGATATCCGAAGAAGAAAGGAACCGGCGGCAGCTGATTTGAGGGGAGAAGCCAATACAAAAAAACAAAAAAATTTAAATTATGGCATTCTTGACAAATAAAAATATTCATGGTATATACGTATTGACAGCAAAATTCAGGTATTTTGATTGAATACCGTCTTTTCGGTATTCCTGAGCCTTTTTCTACAGTATTATTTTACAGGAGGTAATTTCATATGAAAAAACGATGCATCTCAAGAAACATCGGTTCGGCGCTGGCCGCATCCGCCCTCATCGCGGTTGTCGCCTGGATCACGGCTGCGCCTGCCCCCTCAAGCGCGACGAAAATGAAAGCGGGCGTCTATCATGAAGAAGTCAAGGGAAACGCCTTCGGCTTCAAAGTGGACGTAGAACTTACGGAAAGCGGAATCAAGTCGGTAAAGGTCGTATCCCACAATGACACGCCGGGAATCGCGGAAGCGGCGATTGCCATTATTCCCGACGCCATCGTGAAAAACCAGAGTATCGGCGTTGACGCCGTGGCAGGGGCCACCCTCTCATCGGCGGCTATCCGGAGCGCCGTTCGTCAGGCCATCGTAGACGCCGGCGGAAAGCCTGCGGACTTTTCGAAGGCTGTTCCCGTACCCGGACTGACAAGAAAGGAAATCACGGATCCCGAAGGCACCGATCGTGGTCCGGCAGCGGTTCCCGCCAAATGGGACGAGACGTATGACGTTGTGGTTGTCGGCGGCGGTTACGCCGGTATGGCGGCATCCTACGCGGCCCAGGTAAAAGGGGCCAAGACGGTTTTGATCGAAAAAATGCCCTTTGTCGGCGGCAATTCCCAGATCAACGGCGGCGTGTGGGCGGCCTATACCAGCGATCTCGCGGAAAAACTTCAGAAGCAGTACAACCTCGTGCCCGATACGGCGGAAAAACACATAGAAGATACCATGAAAGGCGGCGACATGAAGAGTACGCTGTCCCTGGTGAAAAACATGGTTTACGGCTCTCCCTTCTATCTGAACCTGATGCTGAAAAACGGCCTCAAAGTGCGCGAAAGCCTGACCCGGCCCGGTGGACACTACGGTTACCGGACCTATACGCTGGAGCATGAACAGGGCTTTGACGTAATGGAAGTCCAGAAAAAACTCAATAAAGAAGTCGGCGTTACGACAAAACTCAACACGAAAGTTGTCCGGATCTATCGCGACAACGGCGGAAAGGGCAAAGTTGTCGGCGTGGCCACATACAGCCCCGAAGGCGTAAAGACCATCAAAGCGGAAAAATACGTGATCCTGGCGACCGGCGGATTCAGCGCCAACCTCGAGTTCCGGACAAAATACGTGCCTGAACTGACGAAAGCCTATCCCACGACCAATATGCTGAGCCAGACCGGCGAGGGCATCCTGTACGCGCAGGAAGTCGGCGCCGAAATCATGCAGATGGATTACATCCAGTTGTATCCTTTTGCCAATCCCAACAACGGCGTTCTGGACGTATGGGCGGTTATCCCCTTCTCGGGTCCCTCCACAGGCGTTGTGTATGTTGATTACAAAGGCGAGCGCTATGTCAATGAAGGCGAACGCCGCGACGTAAACGCCCAGGCCATGATCAATTCCGGCGGATTCCCCTGCTTCTGTATTCTGGATCAGGAAATCATCGACAAAGGCGGATTTACCAGTCAGGCCACGATCAATTCCGGTATAGAGAATGAACGGGTATTCAAGGCCGATACGCTGGAAGACCTCGCGAAAGAAATTGCCAAACGGTCTTACCGCAGTCCTTCCGGCCAGGCGGGCACCGTAAATATCGCCCCCGGCAAATTGACGGAAACCATCGAAAAGCACAATGGTTATGTGACCGCCAAAAAAGATCCCGATTTCAACAAAGTAATT
>JAISST010000043.1 GCA_031272945.1 Fusobacteriaceae bacterium | reverse complement strand
TCCCACGTATGACGCCATCATCGTGGACGCCAAGAAAGGAAAGCTCGCTACCGATATCGCCGCCCGCTGGGAGAAACTCAAGGAAGCGGAAAAGATTTCGGCTGACGATGTGGTAATTATGCCCATTTATCAGAATTCGGACGCCGCTTTGGTAAAGAGCGACGTAAAGGGGATTGCTTATCACCTGATGGGCGGTCGCGTATATAAGGACGTCGTAAGGGAATAACAACAATTTAGAAAATTCAAGAGATTCCAAAGATTTCAGCAAAAGCGAAAAGCGAAGATAGACGGCTTTGCGGGGTTTTTCACAACCCCGCAATGTCTCTTGCTTTTGTCCGGGAGATCCCATGAGAAAGTATATTTTGAAAAGGCTTTTTATCAGTGTCGCAACGCTTCTGACAATTCTTTTTGTCCTGTTTTTAATGTTGCGTCTGATGCCGGGCTCGCCTTTCAACGATGAGAAGCTGACGAAGGATCAGCTTGCGGTCCTCTATGAAAAATACGGACTCGACAAGCCGGTTCCCGTACAGTTCGTAAAATATGTGGGACATATGGTCACAGGGGATTTGGGCGTTTCCTATACCATCAGCAAAAATACGCCGATTACGCTGCTTTTAAAAAATCGTCTGCCGGTAAGTGTCCGGATCGGATTTCAGGCGGTTTCTTTCGGCGCCATGATCGGATTCCTGCTGGGACTTTTGGCCGCCTTCAAGCGCGGGACGGTGATGGATACGCTCTGTACGGTGATTTCCGTACTCGGGGTAAGTCTGCCCTCCTATGTGTTTGCCCTGGCTCTTTCTTACACGCTGGGCTTTAAAATCAAATGGTTCCCGATGCTCTATCAGACGAGCCACGGGATTTTTTCCTCCGTGCTGCCGACGATTGCCCTTTCGATGTTTACGCTGGCCAGCATTTCGAGATTTACGCGCAGTGAAATGATCGAAGTTCTGGACAGCGACTACATGCTGTTTGTGCGAAGCAAGGGCATTACGGGCGCGCGGCTCATATTCCGGCACGCCCTACGGAACGCGCTGATTCCAATCATTACGGTATTGGCGCCTCTGATCGTGGGACTCATGACCGGATCCCTCGTCGTGGAGAAAATTTTCTCAATCCCCGGCGTAGGGTCCCTGATGATCGCCGCCATTCAGGGGAACGATTATAACGTGACAATAGCCATTGCCTTTATTTACAGCGCCATGTATATTGGGATCATGCTGCTTTTGGATATCCTCTACGGTCTGATTGACCCGCGGATCCGGCTTGCCAAGGATTAGGAGGGACTCATGACAGAAAAAGAACTGGAAAACATCCGTTTTTTACCCGGCGACTTTGAGCTTGTCGGCGCGGCGGAAGAATCCCATACCGATAAAGTCTATGAATCCATCGGTTTCTGGCGGGAGGCCTTCGTGCGCTTTCGGAGAAATATCGGCGCCGTGACGGGGCTTGTTATAATCCTTTGTATTATCGCCATGGCCGCCATAGGCCCGGTGATGAGCGCGTATACCTACAACAGTCAGCGGATCAGCGAGCAGAATTTTGCTCCGCGGATCAAAGCGCTGGAGAAATGGGGAATTTTTGACGGCAGTGAGACCATGCAAATGTCCCGGGGGACGAAAGAAGTCAACCGATATAAGGAAAAAAATCTTCCCGATACGTATTACTGGTTCGGCTCCGACACGCTGGGGCGGGATATTTTTACGCGCACGTGGACGGGGACGAGAATTTCCCTGTATATCGCCCTGGTGGCAGTTATTGTGGACATGCTTTTCGGCCTTAGCTACGGGCTGATTTCCGGATACTTCGGCGGAAAAACTGATATGATTATGCAACGATTCGTGGAGGTCGTAAATGGCATTCCGAACCTTGTGATTGTGACGCTTCTGATTATCGTCATGAAACCGGGGCTTTCAACCATCACCTTTGCCCTTATGATTACCGGTTGGATCGGAATGAGCAGAATCGCCCGGGCTCAGATGCTGAAACTCAAAGAACAGGAATTTGTGCTGGCGTCCCGGACATTGGGCGCGCCGAATCTTTTTATCATTTTCCGGGAAATCCTGCCGAATATTTTCGGACAGCTGCTTACCAATACCATGTTTTCCATCCCCAACGCCATATTTACCGAAGCCTTCCTGGCCTTTATCGGGCTCGGCGTACCTGCGCCCATGGCGAGCCTGGGTTCTCTGATCTCGGAAGCCTTCAAAAGCTTTACAACCCATCCATATATGATCATTTTTCCGACGGTTGTGCTGGCGCTTTTGATGCTGAGTTTCAATCTGTTGGCGGACGGGCTGCGGGATGCCATTGATCCCACGCTGAGAGACAGATAATGTTCGATTTCGTATGACAAGGAGAAGTTTTGCCATGGAAGATAGAGTAAAAATATTGACAATACGAAATTTGAATATCACGTTCAAGACCATTGCAGGTCCTGTACACGCCATTCGGGGCGTAGATCTCGACGTCTATCGGGGGGAAACCGTGGCGATTGTGGGGGAAAGCGGCTCGGGGAAAAGCGTGACCGTCAAGGCCGCCATGGGTATATTGGCCAAAAACGGCGTGATCAATTCGGGAAGCATGGAATTTACGTACAATCCCAGAGGGAAAGACCCGGTCGTGGTGGATTTGCTGAAAATGGGTCCCAAGAGACTCGCTCGGGAAATCAACGGTCACCGGATCGCCATGATCTTCCAGGATCCGATGACATCCCTGGACCCCACCATGTCCATCGGAAAGCAGATCATGGAAGGGATGATCAGTCATTTCGGGATGCCCAAGGAAAAAGCGCAAAAAAAGGCGCTGGAACTGCTCGAACTCGTGGGAATTCCCGACGCCGCCAACCGTTTTAAAAATTATCCCCATCAGCTGTCGGGGGGCATGCGGCAGCGGGTCGTGATTGCCATTGCCCTGGCCTGCGATCCGGAATTGCTCATCTGCGACGAACCGACGACGGCGCTGGACGTTACGATCCAGGCGAAGATTCTGGAGCTCATCAAAAAAGTACAAAAAGAACGGGGCATATCTGTCGTCTATATTACCCATGATCTGGGCGTTGTCGCCAAGGTGGCGGACTATGTGAACGTCATGTACGCGGGGAAGATCGTCGAAAAAGGTACGGCCGACGAGATATTTTACGATCCGCGCCATCCTTATACCTGGGGACTCTTGAGCAGTATGCCGAACCTCGAAACAAGCGAGGACAGACTTTATGCCATTCCCGGAAATCCTCCGATGCTGACGGGGGAAATCGTCGGAGACGCTTTCGCGCCGCGGAATCAATACGCGCTGAATATAGACAAAAGACTGGACGCGCCGATGTTCAAGATCACGGAAACCCACAGCGCGGCGACGTGGCTTTTGCATCCCGACGCGCCCAAAGTGGAGATTCCGGCGGAACTCCGGAAAATGATTGACCGCATGTTGCGGATGGAAAAAGGGAAGGTGGATAGAATATGAGCGCCGGAAGAGAACCTCTGCTCAAGGTGGAGGGATTGACGCAGCACTTTAGAATCAACAGACGCCTGACGATCAAAGCCGTCAACGGCGTCGATTTTGAGATATTTCCCGGCGAAACCTACGGCCTTGTGGGGGAAAGCGGTTCCGGAAAGACCACGATCGGCCGGGCTGTGATCAAGCTGTACGAGCTCACAGCCGGGAAGGTCATTTTTGACGGCACGGATATTTCCGGCGAATTGTCCGCCAGCGACAACAGAAAACTGCGCCAGGGGATGCAAATGGTCTTCCAGGACCCCATGTCCTGCCTGAATCCCCGGAAAAAAGTTTCGGATATCATCGGGCAGGGGCTCGATATCCACGGTCTTTATCAAAACGCCGACGAGCGCAACCACAAGATCGCCGCCATGTTGGAAAAAGTAGGCCTGTCCGTCGCCCACGCCAGCCGTTATCCCATGCAGTTCAGCGGAGGCCAGCGCCAGCGGGTGGGGATTGCCCGGGCCCTCATCATGAACCCGAAAATGATCATTGCCGACGAATGCATTTCCGCGCTGGATGTTTCGATTCAGGCCCAGGTCGTGAATCTCATGAAAGACATTCAGCAGGAGACGGGCACGGCCTATCTCTTTATTGCCCACGACCTCAGCATGGTCAAATATATCTCCAACCGGATCGGGGTGTTGCATCTGGGTTATCTTCTGGAAACGGGAACCCGGGAGGAAATTTTTGAAAATCCCGTGCATCCCTATACGAGAAGCCTGATTTCCAGTATTCCTCATCCGAATCCGCGCTACGAAAAGATCCGAAAAGCCATTCATTATGACTACGCCGAAAGCGGCCTCGATTACGCCAAAGGGAAGATGCGGCATGTGGAAGGAACCCATTGGGTCCTTGAATGAATGACTTCCACTTTGTTGGAATAAAGTATTTTGATAAAAGGCAATCCTTTTTGGATCAATTTTTGCTCAAAAAATATGATAGACACAGAAACAAAAATATGCTACTATCTGATTAGACAAGATAAAGGGGGGTAATTATGAATATACGGAACCGTCTTGACCTACGGGAAATTGAAGCGATGGAAAAGGAAATTGAAGCCCTCGGCGATGATCTGGGCCTTTTGATCGGACGCTTGCGGGAAAAACTCATATCGGTTGAATCCGCCGCAATGACTGTGATTTCGGAGGAGACGCCCGGAGTTCAGGACGAATTATGTCTGTAGTAGGCGAGATCATTTCAGGTTGTCGGGAAGGAAAGATTTTACAATATTTGTGAATGAGAATCTTAAAAAATGAATCGGAGGCTGAGGACTCCGTTTTTTATTTTCACGGGATCTTCATTTTCTATGTTCTTTCATTTCGAAAAGGAGGGTCTTTTTTTGTTTCGAGAATTGACAAACCTGATTTTTGTGGTATATTCAGATTACAGAGACCAATCATCCCGCTTGAAAGCCTTTCCAAGTACACAAGGAGGAAATCATGATTCTAAATATTTCGAGGACGCTGGAGGAATTGGGAAATGCGGCGGCATTATTTCCTGTTCCCTATGCTACCATACTTTTCCAAATTTATCTGCTAAAGAAAGCAAAAATTTGTCCGGTATTTGTTGAAAACGCCGCAATCCACAAAAATATTGACTTTTGAACAGCCAAAAAGGTATAATGAATATCTGAATTGGACGTTATTTCGGATAAAAATGCGGAGGTGGATCGAAATGGGAAAACGGCCCGCGGGCAAGATCGCGATGATTGTGATGAGCGTAATTTTTTCTGTAGTTTGCGCAATGGAAGTGGCGAGTCCCTTTATAAATTACTGGATGATCAATCGTATGAAATTTCCCGACGATCCGGAAACGGAAGCATACGTGAATACCATTTTTGACAGAATTCAGAATAAAGACTGGGAAGAAATCAGAAAATCCTTCGCAACAGTGCCGGAAGAAAATGACAAAGGCCTGGCGCAGGCGAGGGAGTTCTTTCAAAACAAGGAAATCATCGAGAGAAAACTCGTCGACTATAAAGCCCGTTCGTCAAGTACGTTCGTGACAACCGATAAAGAAAAGCATGATCTAAAGACCGTGGAACTCCTGTACGCCGTCTCGTTCTCCGGAGAGCCCGGGTTGTTGCTTGTGATAACCAGTGCGACAGACAAGGTCATCAGTCTGCACACATTGAATATGTCCTTGCTCCCGAAACCCTACATGGAATTGTTGAAAGAAAACGCGGGGATATTTTCCGGAAAGTACATCGCGGTTTCCGTACTCATGATTCTCTTCACGCTGTTTCTGATCTTTACGGAGTACGACTATTACAAGATTGCCAAACCACCGAAGACCTGGCTTCAAATCTTGTTATCGACCTCTGTTTTTTTTGAGTATGCGGCGTCCTCCAAGGGATTTCAAATCGGGAAAGGAATCGAAATCATTTCCTTCCCTCTGAGACTCAATGGCGTGAAATCACTCTCCTGGCAGGGTTACAGGATATCGATCCCCTTGCTTTTGATCTTTTACTGGGTGTATTACAGAAGAAGGATGAAGAAAAAGCAGAAAGAAGCGACAGTTGATGAAAAAGCAGAAGGGAAATCCTGAAAAAAATGATTTGCGAAATATAGGCAGTAAGCAAGCGCAGGTTAAATTTTGCCAAATGCGCTTGCTTTTTCGATAGAATTCGGCTATAATAATATTAAATATTAAATTAACCGAATGGAGGTTGTCCTGATGTACTTCAAACGTCATGCGGAAGATTCAGTTCGCAAGCTTGCCAAAATGTTTGGCGCGATACTTGTTACCGGCCCCCGTCAAGTGGGCAAGACGACTCTTCTTGAACAAATCGCCACGGATATGGCCCACGTGACGCTGGATGATCCCCTTTTGCTCATGAACGCCAGGGAGCATGGCCGTACTTTTTTTCAGGATTATCCCCCGCCTGTATTTGTCGACGAAATCCAATACGCGCCGGAATTATTTCCGATTATGAAAATGAGTCTCGACAAGACGAGAAAAAAGGGACAATTTTACTTGACCGGCTCCCAACAGTTTGATCTCATGAAAAATGTCAGCGAGTCGCTGGCGGGAAGAATCGGGATTTTGACGTTATCGAGCTTCTCGCTGCGGGAAATATACGGCCTTGGCTTCGCGGAACCCTTTATTCCGACAAACACTTATTTCCAAGGCCGTCTCAAAGAAGCCAAAGCGATCCCGTATCAAGATGTTTGGAACAGGATCCATCGGGGAAGCATGCCTGAATTGGTCTTGAATCCAGACTTTGACTGGGAGATGTTTTATGGAGCCTATGTCAAGACCTATATCGAAAGGGATGTCCGGAAACTGACCCAAGTGGGAGACGAACTGAAATTCATTACGTTTATGACCATTGTGGCCGGTCGAACCGGGCAGCTTCTCAACCTTGAATCCATCGCCCGGGATGTCGGCGTCAGCCAACCGACCGCCCAACGTTGGCTCTCGATTCTTGTGGCGTCCAATCTCGTGTACCTGCTGAAATCTTATCACAACAATCTGACGAAGCGCGCCGTCAAAATACCGAAACTCTATTTTTTAGATACCGGTCTTGCCGCCTGGCTGACGCGCTGGACTACGCCGGATGTCTTGAAAAACGGCGCTATGGCGGGGGCCTTCTTCGAAAGCTTCGTGGTTGCGGAAATTCTCAAAAGTTATTACAATACAGGAGTTCTCGAACCGCCGCTGTATTATTACCGGGATAAGGACGCGAAGGAAATTGATTTGCTGATTTTGGAGAACGGGGTTCTGCATCCCCTGGAAATCAAAAAACACGCGGATCCGACGAAGCGGGATATCGCGACATTTTCGATTTTGGACAATATTCCCGATGTCAAGCGCGGGACCGGCGGAGTTATCTGTCTTTACGACAATCTTGTCTCTTTGACGGAGACGGACAAGGTGATACCGGTACATTATTTATAAGAGGGATTGCGTAAGGATTATCAAAAAAATCCGGCTCATTTTCCATTTGGAGTGAACCGGGTTTTTATTTTATTTAAGTGAAACATCATATTTCAGCTATTTGTGTCAGCTTTTTCAGGAAATGAAACGCCTGTAAATTTTTCTTTGAAATAATTCAGATATTCATCGGGGCCATACCGCTTAATCGCGGCGGCGCGTCGTTTTAAGAACGTAATAAATGCCGGATTCTCTTTTTCGTTTGCCTTTCTTGCCCTGCTATATACGCCTGTGAATCCGTCTTCCAATGTCGGATCAGGGATAATATCGAAGCTTTTGTTCTTCATGATTCCTCCTTAACGGAAAAATGATATTTTTCCAATAGTTTTATTGCCGCAGGCTCATCAATATAGTATCCGTATCCGCCTGATGGGGTAACACTGATTTTTTCAATATAATGTTGCAAAAGTTTATCGTTTACCCCAGTTCGATTGTCTCTCAAGCAAGGAAGCAACTCGTCAATCCATAAACCCATTATATCATGTAACCGTGAATTTGTCAATGTTTACCCCTCTCTTTCCATGTTTTTATACTGAGAAAATAGAAATATATAATATACACATATATATTATATAACATAAACCCTTATTTGTCAACA
>JAISST010000013.1 GCA_031272945.1 Fusobacteriaceae bacterium | reverse complement strand
CTCTAAGCGAATCTTACTATATTTCGTGTGTTAATTCAAGAGTTTCAAAAAGAAATAATTTTCACGCTGGAGGGAGTCTCGTACTAAAAATTGAAACACAATTTCTGTGACAAGGTTTTGTGAAAGGCGTTCAAAAAAGAAAATGGCGGGGTTTTATTGGTTGTCACAAAAAGGCGGCGGACATAATCGGAGATTTGGGGCCCCCTTCGGCTGATCGAACGCAACGATTGTACGAATCCTGTTATTGATCCATTGATCCCGGGGAAAGCAGGAAAATTCGGTCGATTTGCGCCTAATTCCCCACCTTCTTCTGATAAGTCTTATCCAACTCCTTGTTTTTTCTCAATATGTTGGCCATTTCGGGAGACATTCCCTCATATTCGGCGGCATTGGCTTCTTCGGGGCTGATGCCCAGCGTCTTTTCAATGGCCTTGATCTTTTGTTGCTTTTCAAGTTTCGCCTTGTGTTTCTGCAGTTCCGCTTCTTCTTTTTGTTTCTTTTCGGCTTCCGCAGCCTCCAATTCCTCGGGGGTCTTCGCCTTGGGGGTTTTTCCTTTGGCGGCCAGCGCCGCTTCTTCCCTCGCGCCCATCCGTCTGCGCAGGTCTCCGATCACCCGGGAGCGCTCGTCTTTCGTAACTTTAATTTCCGGAGGAAGATAATAGACGCCCGAGACTTCCCGTTCGGCGATCTCGTCGCGTTTGCTTTTCCGCTCCGTTTTTTGAGCCTTTTTTTCCTGCGTCTTCCCTTTGGCGGCAGGGGTTGCCACTTCGGCGCTCTCTCCGCTTTCAAGGGCTTCCAGTTTTTTCATCAATTCGTCTGTCTTATCGGCCCCGGCCGCAAGCATACTCCCCAGAGCGAATACCGTCACGAGCAATTTTCTCATTCTTTCCTCCTCTTTATGTTTTTATAAATATTCCCGGATATAGTTCCTTTCCTTGGGGAAAAGCGCCCCAAAGGCCTCTCTTTTTTCCTCTTTGCAGAGAGTGATCAGGCCCGGCCGCAGCAAGTCCTCAAAACTCTTGTAACCGGAAAGTAATGCCGCCAGATGCCGGATGTCCAATTCCAGATCTCCTATTTCCTCCGTCTTTTCCTCCTCCCGCAGCGGCGGTCGTCCCGCCTGGAGTCTATAGATTCCGTCGTTTTCCGGTAGAATTTCATCCCGCAGCCTGATCCGGAGCGTCGTTCCCGCCGGGAGGCGCAACGACATGAACAAATCCAGCGGCCGGAGAATTCTTGCCATGAAAATCGGTCTTCTTTCTTCGCCCATGGCAAGCTGTGTTTCCGGGATTATCCCGAAATCTTCTCCCGGAGGCGCCGTCAATTCCAATTTTCCGTAATAATCCCCTTGCCGGCTCGCCAGGTCCAGAACCAGGGGCGCCAGCTTCGGGTCGATCAGCAGGCATTCCGTGATCCGGTAAGTATCGTCTTCGGGTTCCGCCGTAAAGTACCCCGCCGGCCGGTTTCCCTCCCGGATCAGATAGCCCTTTCCGCCGCAGGCCGCCAATTCCTCCCGGCGCAGGCGGAACCAGTTTTCATCTCTTTCAAAAAAGAGATGATAGTTTTTCATGCATTTCCGGTAAATTTCGGTCAATTCTCTGTTTACGTCCGCGCCGTCAACTTCCGTCAGCAAAAGGACCCCGGCTTTTTTCCGGATTTCCCTGAGGTTCCAATCGGAAGCGATCCGCAAACGGTCGAGGGGAATCCGGTAATACAGCAAGTCGCTCACATAGGAAAAACCGTATTTACGATAGATTCCATCATCAATGGGCGTCAGGAAAACCGCAGGGATTCCCTTTTCCCGGGCGTCCCGGAGGGCATGACGCAATAGCCTGTCCATATAGCCCCGGCCCCGTTTTTCCAGGTCCACGGCCACCGCGAAATAGAAAAGCGTCGGCCGTTTTTCCCTTCCCAGAAGAAAATCGTGAGGATTCTGATGGAGGGAAGCAAGGATTGAGGTCCCATCCCGCAGGCTCAGAAAGTGACGGGGATCGAAAATATGCCGGAAATAGAAATCCGTATAGGCGGCAGGGTCCCGGAATACCCGCTCATAGATGAGCCTTGCCTCTTTTTCCCTTTGAATATCGCGGGCAGTTTCTCCGCAAACGTATGTATCATCCATAAAAAACTCCCGTAAAAAACTCCTGTACAAGCGCGTAAATTTTTGCTATGATATGGAAAGCGGGCGGATCTTTCAAAAAGACAGCCTGATTTACCTATATTATACTTGCAAGAGACGAAATTGTCAAAGAAAATGAGGTGAGGATTTTGTACACGTATTCTTATACGATTGGAAAGGAAGATATCAATTACGGCGGGCACGTCGGAAACGAGCGGGCGCTGCTTTTTTTCCAGCACGCGAGGATGGGTCTTTTCGAGAGCCTCGGCTATTCGGAACTCGATATCGGCGACGGCGTCGGGATCATCCAGAAAGTTTCCCATGTGGAATATGCCCGGGAACTTTATGACGGCGATTCCATCCGGGTCCGGATTGACGGGCTGAAAAAGGAACGGGCCTCTTTTACGCTGCATTATACGATCACCGGCGGGGGAGATGTGGCGATTACGGGTTATACGCAGTTGGTAGCCTATGATTACAAAGCGCGGAAAATCAAGAGGGTTCCCGCGGAATTTCTCGAGAAGGTTGCGGATGTGATTTCGTGAGAATTTCAATAAAAAGAAAAAAGCCCGGGTTAGCTGGGCCCGGGCCCTTTCCGCAATCTCATGAGTAGCTAATTCATTCCGATTGCTTGAAAGGCGCTTTCCCACGGTTAAGTTGCCAACTTCCTCCGACGGAAAACTCCTTTGGATTCCCGCCTCGGGAGCCACCTCCGGCAGGGTTGATTATTTTATCTTGCAAGGAGCCACCCGCAAGAAAAAATACTTTGCCTGGCAATCCGAAGATTGCCACACTTCTGTTATAGCACATTATTCGGGATTTGTAAATACTTCTTTTCAAAAAAAATTTGTCGGGGGAAATTTCCCGGCTCCGCTAAACTCGCAGTTCCGCGAGAAAGCTTTCCGCGGACAGCTTCAAACCGGAGGTTTTCATGTACAGCAAAATCCTGCTGCTCTGGATCTACTGTCTTTCCTTTACAGGCGGTATGATTAACGCCGTCTGCGTCGCCCATTTTGCCACCACGGTCTCCCATTTTACGGGAATTCTCTCCCGCTTTTCCATCCGTTTGGGGACGCTGGATTACGGCAATATGGGTTCTCTGATCGCGCTGTTCCTCTCGTTTTCCGGAGGGGGAATTTTAGCGGGGCTCATCATCAACAAGGCGGAATTTGATCTGAAAAAACGCTACGGAATCATTCTTCTCGTGGTGGGTTCCGTCCTGGCTCTCGTCAATGCCCTGACCGCCCACAGGCGTTTTCTCTTCCTGGTGTACCTGGCCTTTTTGATGGGCCTGCAAAACGGGTTGCTCCCCCGCTATCACGGGGTTGTTGTCCGCACGACGCACATGTCGGGCAATCTGACGGATTTCGGCGTCTATCTCGGGTATTTCATCCGGAATCCCTATGATCCCGTCCATCTTTCCCGGAGCCTCATCTCCTTTCTGAACGTGGTTTTCTTTGTGGCGGGCGGCGCCTGCGGCATCGGATTGTTTCCGTTTTTCGGGCGGTATTTTTTCTATTTCGTCGCCCTTTGCTATTACGGCATCGCGGTCTTTTATTTCCGGATTCGTTCTCTTTATCTGAGGGGGTATATTTTCTGAATTTTCTCCCCTATTTTCCCCTTTTTCAAAAAATGCGCTTGACTTATTGCAAAAAATAAGGTATTATCTAAAAGACGCCTAGGTGGTGAAATTGGTAGACGCACGGGACTCAAAATCCCGCGGTAGCAATACCATGGGGGTTCGAGTCCCCCCCCAGGCACCATTGCGAATAAACAGCCTTTCGATAAAAAAATATCCGCCGCGGCGGATATTTTTTTAGCAGGGTCCTATATCATGGCGTTATAATTCAAAATGTACTCGAACTTGTTCATGGTCTCCGTCAGGAGGAATAATTCGGCCCGGAGGAGCGTCGTATCGTCGACGCCCAATACGCCCCCGATTTCTCCGCTGAGCCTGTTCTCGAGGATCATTTTCCGAAAGGCCATGGAACTCAGGCTGATAATAAAATCTTCCTTCGTAAAGGCGATGGCGTTCTCAAGGTCCATCTCCCGGCCCGTCCGGTCCTTTTTCCCCGTCTTCGGCTTGGCGGATTTCACGGTTTTCACTTCCTTAACAGTCTTTTCGGCTTTTTCTGATTTTTTCATGTTTATCACCCCATATGATTTGGCTTATACTCCCAGTTTTTTTGATGTACGGGTTTACGGATTTTACGGCGCGGTTCCCGCCTTTTGCTTCAGACTCTCGATCAAGGCCAACAGACTCTGGTTGTCGCTTTTCAATTTTTCGACCTCTTCGTAGAGTTTCCGGCTGTCTTCCTTCACTGCGGCGTTTTCTTTTTCAAGCTCGGACTTTTTGTCGGTCAGGCTCGTGTTTTCCCTCGTGAGGGCCGCCAGGGCCAGTTTCGTCTCCTCCGCCTGCTGCCTCAGGCCTGCGATGGTCTGCTCTCCGGCCCGGACTTCGTCCGAAAGTTCCCGGATCCGTTGCCGTTGCGCTTCATTCTCAAATTTCGTCTTTTCCGCGAAGGATTCGTAATCTTTGCGTTCCGCTTCCTTGGCGGCCAATTCTTTATCCTTTTCGGCGATCACCTTGTCTTTTTGACTCACAACCTCCTGTACGCCGGCTTTTTCCTCCCCGAGGGCCGCCAGGTCCTTCTGCAGCTTTTCCGCCTGCTCTTCCAACTTGACTTTTTCCTGGAACAGGGCGTCATTGTCCGCCGCTAATTTTTCCTGCTCTTTCGTAGAAAGGTTCAGAGCGTTTTGCAAATACGCGTTGTTCTTCTTGAGTTCGTCATTTTCTTCCCAGACGCAGCCAGTGAATAATAGCGCGCAAAGTATGAGAAGGGCTATGTTCTTTTTCATAAATACACCGCCTCCGAGTAATAGTATCAAAAAATCTTCTTGTAAAAATGACAATAGGGCGCAGATCCCTTGTGCTCGTAATACTGCTGATGATAGTCCTCCGCCGGCCAGAATGTCTCCGCGGGCCTGAGGGCGGTCGCAACCTTGTAACCTTTTTGCGTCAGGACGTCGATATACTTTTCCGCGATCTCTTTTTCCTCCTCACTTTGATAAAAGATCGCCGAAAGATACTGGCTCCCGATATCGGGACCCTGTCCGTCTGTTTGGGTGAAATCATGCGTTTCAAAAAACAGGCGCACAAGATTTTCGTAGGTTGTGAGGGCCGGGTCGTAAGCGGCTTCCACACATTCCAGATGTCCCGTCGTCCCGGTCTTGACTTCGACATACTTGGGTTTTTCGAGCTTTCCTCCCATGAAGCCCACGGTAGTCCTCACAACGCCCGGCGCTTTCATGAAAAAATACTCCGTGCCCCAGAAACAGCCTGAGGCAAAATAAGCCTTCTTATCCCCTTTTGTTTCCATAACCGCCTCCCGCAATAGTTTCATATATTGTATCCATATTTTTTCGAAAATGCAAGCATTTCCGTAAATTTTCCAAAAAATTTTTTTAGGAGATTTCTTTCTTCAATTCGGAACAAAAATGCGGTATAATGAAATTGAATTTCAAAGGAATTCCAAACCAACCAAGGAAGTGATAAAAATGTCCGTTTTTGCAAAAAACAACTTATGGGAAGTTTCGGCCCTTCTCTCTTCGGTAGCCATGGGCAGGGTCCCGGCCGATACCGTAATCCGGAACGCAAACCTCGTCCAGGTGACAACCCGCGAGGTCCTCGAACACACAGACATCGCCATCACTGCCGGCAGGATCGCCCTTGTGGGAGACGCATCGGACTGCATCGGCCCCGATACGGAAGTTATCGACGCCGGGGGACAATACCTCGCGCCGGGCTTTCTGGACGGCCACATCCATGTGGAATCCTCCATGCTCTCGGTGGGCGAATACGCCCGGGCCGTCATTCCTCACGGCACTACAGGGATCTATATGGATCCCCACGAGATCTGCAATGTCCTCGGCGTCCCCGGAGTCCTCTGCATGATCGAAGATGCCAAACGCACGCCCCTCAAGGCTATGGTCACCATGCCCTCCTGCGTACCGGCGGTGCCGGGTTTTGAAGATGCCGGGGCCGCCATCGGTTCGGCCGATATCCGGGAAGCTATGAAAAACGACTATATCGTGGGCTTAGGGGAAATGATGAATTTTCCCGGAATCCTCTCCTCCGACGAAGAGACCCACCGCATTGTGGGGGAAACCCTGAAAGCCGGGAAAACCGTGACCGGACATTTCTCGATTCCCGACACGGGAAAAGCACTCAGCGCCTATGTGGCCACGGGCATCCGCTGTTGTCACGAGTCCACGTCGGCCGCGGAAGCGCTGGCCAAGATGCGGCTCGGCATGTACGCCCAGATCCGGGAGGGTTCCGCCTGGCACGATCTCCACGACGTGTCGAAAGCCCTGACGGAAAATACCATTGACAGTCGCTTCGCTTGTCTTGTGAGCGATGACGCCCATCCCAATACGCTCATCTCTCAAGGACATCTGGACCACATCCTCCGGCGGGCCGTGGAAGAAGGGATCGACGTCCTGACAGCCATCCAGATGCTGACGATCAATACGGCCCAATGCTTCGGAATGGACGACGAGATCGGCGCCGTTGCGCCCGGAAAATGCGCGGACATCGTCTTTTTAGATAATCTCACGGACCTCAGGGTCACGAGAGTCTTGATCAACGGAAAGACCGTCGCCCGTGACGGAAAAATCCTCTATACTCCCGTTCCTTATGTCTTTCCGGATTTCGCGGTCCACACGATGCACATCAAAGGGGAGATCACGCCTGCTTCCTTCCGAATTCCCGCCCCGACCCCGGCTCCTGCCAACGTCCGGGTCATTGAGGTCATCCCCGCCAGGGTGGGCACCCGGGAAAAAATCTTTACAGTGACGCCCGAGGACGGCGCGATCCGCTCCGATACGGCCCGGGATCTGCTGAAGGCTTTTGTCTTCGAGCGGCATCACGCCACGGGCAAATTCAGCTACGGCCTTGTCCGGGGCTTCGGGATCAAAAAAGGCGCCATGGCCTCCACGGTGGCCCATGACGCCCACAATCTCCTGGTCGTCGGTACAAATGACGAAGATATGTCTCTGGCCGCCAACGCCTTGATTGAAGCCGGCGGCGGCATGGTCGTCGTCTCGGAAGGGAAAATCCTCGGACTCGTAAAGCTTCCGGTGGCGGGGCTTATGAATGACGGAGCGGCGGAAGATACGGCCCGGGATGTGGAAGCCCTCGAAGGCGCCTGGCAGCAGATCGGCTGCTCGATGCCCTCTCCTTTTATGACCATGGCGCTGATTCCCCTGGCCTGTCTGCCGGAATTGCGGCTTACGGACCGGGGTCTCGTGGATTGCAATACGTTCCGTTTTACGGACTTCTTTGCGGATTGAGGGAAATAAACACGCTGCCGTTCTCCGCTCCGCAGAGGATGGTCCCGCAGTCGCCCGCCAGACGTCGTGCTTTCATCAAAGCTTTGGGCAGTTTTTCATCCCAGAAGGATACCAGGGCCCCGTAAAACATTTCGATCAGAGAGCACTCCAGAACCGGGGTCCTGACGAAAAAGCGGTAGGCCAGATCATAGTCCTTTCCCGGGCACTGGGCTGTCACAATGAGCCCCAAGCCCTCGGGAACCTCGCTCCAATATCCTTCGGGATCAAAGTCCCGTACGGCCTCTTCCGAGTCCATCCGGAGGATGACACAACGGGAGAGGGCGATTTCCAGCACATTTTTATTATTCATTTGTCCGGACCCGGGAAGCCTGCCGGGGGTATAGACCTCCGGTTTTTCCGCGTTCATCGTCAGTTTGTACAGACCGTCCTCCTGTCGCAGACTATAGAAACCGGTCCGGGTGAAAAACAAGAGCGGATCCGGAGGATTTCCCGTCTCGCTGCTGATGGCGCAGCCGCCGGCGAGAATATCCTCCCCGCTCAAGTTCTCTTCCCCCTCCGGGGTAAAGCAACGCAAATCGTATCCCTTTTCGTTTCGTACGGCGAAAATGATCTTTCGCAGACCGTTTTCCTCCAACAACTTTCGCACCGAAGACGCTTCCGGAAATCCATCTCCCAGACAGACTCTTCGATGCCCGCTACAGTTCTCCTCAGATGTCAAAGCGTCCACAACATACATTCTCATTTTTACCTCCTGTTTGCCTTCCCTGGAACTTCGTTGTTTTGCTCTGTTTTCTCCGTTCTCTTCTCCATGATCCCGGCAGGCGGAACGCGCAATAATTCAATAACCCTGTCATATTCCGACGTCCTTCAACGTCTGTTTTGCTTTATTATATAGTTGATTCCAAATTTTGTAAAGTTACATTTTTGACATGATTTCTTTTTGAATTTCACGGTTAAAAATTGTGCAAACGTCGCCGGATTCGTTCCTTATCTTTTTCCCGTCCCGGGAAAGACGCAAAAATCTTTTGATTTTGGACTTTCTATTCACACAGGCGGCGCGTTCCTCCATGGTTTCTTTGTGTATTTTTTTCCCGTCTCGGTCAAAAAAAGAGCGGCTCCCGGAGCCGCTCCCTGTCTTTCTGATCATAAATTATTCTTTTTCACAAAAACTCATCTTATAAAATGTATCTTTTTTACGATTCTTTTTTCAGAATTTCCACATAGCTTGCCAGGAGGTCCACTGCCTCGGCCACCGATATTTTGCTCGTATTGATACACAGGTCGTACTGGCGGATATCGTGCCATTTCTCTCCGGTATGATACTGAAAATACCCGGCCCGCTGCTTGTCGGTCTTTTCGATCAAGCGTTCCACATCCCGGATCGGCAGGTCAAAACGTTCCTGAATGGAGCGGATTCTGTCCTCTTTCCTGGCGGTCACATAGACTTTCAGCAGCTTCAGTTTCGGCGTCATGTCATCAAGCACGAAGCCGCCGCACTGTCCGATCATCACGAAAGATTCCTTTTCGGCCAGTTCCTTGACGACCTTGGCTTGATAATTGAAGAGGTTGTCGCCCGATAGGAAACCTGTCCTTCCCGGCGGGATTACTTCTCCCGTATAGACTTTTTTCGCGATTCCGAAAAGAAGCGGATTCTTCTGCTCATACTGGGCGAAGAGCTCTTCGCTGATGCCGCTGGATTCCGAAGCTAACTTCAAGATGTCCTTGTCATAATATTCCACGCCGAGACGCTCGGCCAACCGCCTTCCGATTTCTCTTCCGCGACTTCCGTGTTCCCGCGATATTGCCACCACATAATTACTCATTCCGATCATCACCCCTTACTACTATTATATTGCACAACTCCCCTGTTGTCAATTGTCATGCGCAAAATTTTATGCCCCCAGATAGGCTTTCCTTACCCGATCGTCATTCATCAGGTCTTTGGCCGATCCGGTCATGGAAATATTTCCCGTTTCCAATACGTAGGCCCGGTTTGCGATGGAAAGGGCCATTTTGGCGTTTTGCTCCACAAGGAGAATTGTGATGCCCCCGTCGTGCAGTTGTTTGATGATATTGAACACTTCCCTTACGAGGATCGGGGACAGACCCATGGAGGGTTCATCCAGAAGGAGTATCCGCGGCTTGGACATCAACGCCCGGCTGATGGCCAGCATCTGCTGTTCTCCGCCGGAAAGGGTGCCGGCTACCTGTTTTACCCGCTCTTTCAACCGGGGAAAACTCTTGAAGACTTCTTCCATTTCCGCGCCGAGATTTTTGTTGTCTTTGCGCATATAGGCGCCCATCTCCAGATTCTCCAGCACGGTCATCCGCGCGAATACATGCCGCCCTTCGGGCACATGGGCCATGCCCAGCGTGACGATTTTGTTCGGTTCTATTTTCCGCAAATCGACGCCGTCATAGGTAATTTCCCCGGCAGAGGCGGTCTTGAGACCCGTGATCGTATGAAGGATCGTCGTCTTTCCTGCGCCGTTGGCGCCGATCAGCGATACGACCTCCCCGTCATTGACCTCAATGTCTACGCCGTGGATCGCGTGGATCGCTCCGTAATGCACATTCAAATTCTTTACTGTCAGCAATTTTCATCCCCCCCGTCAGTCGTCCGTACCCAGATAGGCCGCGATGACCTTGGGATCCTTGGAAATTTCGTCAGGCGTGCCCCGCGCGATAATCCTGCCGTAGTCGATGACCACAATGCGTTCGCAGATCTTCATGACAAGACTCATATCGTGCTCAATCAAAAGAATCGTGATCTTGAACCTTTCCCGGATCAGATTGATACAATCCAAAAGTTCGTCGGTTTCCACGGGATTCATGCCCGCGGCGGGCTCGTCCAACAGGAGCAGCTTCATCCCCGTCGCCAGGGCCCTTGCGATTTCCAGCTTGCGCTGCTGTCCATAGGGAAGATTCTCCGCCACGTACTCGGCCTTGTCTTCCATATGGAAAATCTTCAGAAGATCCCGGGCTCTCCGGTCCATGTCATCCTCTTCTTTTTTGTAGAGAGAAGAACGGAAGACGGAACCTAAAAGCTTGTAGCGGATGTCTTTCCCGAAGGCGACTTTGATGTTGTCCAGCACCGAGAGTTTCTTGAAAAGCCGGATATTTTGAAATGTCCGCGCCATTCCCGCCGCCACGCACTGATAGGGCTTTTTCCCGTTCAGGAGCTTTCCTTCAAAAAATATTTTTCCCTCTGTGGGCTTGTACACGCCGGTCAGAAGATTGAATACCGTGGTTTTTCCCGCGCCGTTGGGACCGATGAGCCCCACCAACTCTCCCGGATACAGTTCAATATTGAAGTCGTCCACCGCTTTGAGACCGCCGAAGGCGATCCCCAGATAATCCGTTTTCAATACGGGTTTGTTGTCCAATGCCGCTTCCGCCATTATTCCTCACCTTCCTTCGCCGCCACCGCGGGGGCCGCTTCTTTTTTCCCGAAGAGTCTGCGCAGCGCGCGGATCAGTGAGAATTCGAAATTCCCGAATACGCCGCCGGGCTTGTAGATCATGACGATGATGAGCGCGATGGAATAGGCGATCATTCGATAGAGGGCAAAGGTCCGGAGTACTTCCGGAAGGGCCGTAAGGAATATGGCCGCTAAGACCGAACCCGTCAGGGAACCGCGTCCGCCCAGTACGACGATGATCATATACTCCGTCGATTTGCTGAAATTGAACGTGGAGGGCTGCAAAGTCACAATATAATGGGCGTAAATGCTGCCGCCAACCCCCGCGAAAAACGCGGAAATCGAAAAGGCCAGCACTTTGTAGTAAGTCGTGTTGATTCCCGACGCGCCGGAAGCCACTTCGTCCTCCCGGATGGACATAAAGGCCCTTCCGTACTTGGAATTCACAAGGGCGTAAATCACCGATACGGATACGACCATGATCCAGAAGACGAAATAAATGTTCGAAAGACTGTCAATCCCGATATAGGACCTTCCCTTTCTCGTAATGTTCATATTCTGGATTACGACCCGGATAATTTCCCCGAAACCCAACGTGATAATGGCCAGGTAGTCTCCCTTCAGCCGAAGGGCCGGAACTCCGATCACGGCGCCGCAGCAAGCGGCCAGAATACCGCCGCAGAGCGTCCCGATGGCGAAACGGATCATGCCTGCGCCGCCAAGTCCCGTAAGAAAGCCCGCGTCACGCATATGACAAGTCACAATGGCGGCTGTGTAGGCCCCGATGGACATAAAACCCGCGTGCCCCAGCGTTACCTGCCCCAGAAAGCCCGTGGCCAGGTTCAGGGAGGTGGACATGATGATGGCTATGCAGGTGGTCATCATGATTCCCTGGATATAGGGAGAGAGCTTTCCGCCCATTTTCAAAACAACCAGGATAATGAAAACCGCCAGTACCGCCGCAAAATTGATGCAATGTCTTTTTCTGTCGCTGATTTGATTTTCTATGACCATGGCTACACCTTCTCTCCGATATTTTTACCCAATATCCCGGCGGGCTTTACGAGCAGCACGACGATCAGGATCGCAAATACCACGGCGTCCGCATAGGAGGAGGATATGTAGGCCTTTGTCATCGTCTCCACAAAGCCGATGACCATCCCTCCGAGCATGGCGCCCGGAATGATGCCGATGCCGCCCAATACAGCCGCCACATAGGCTTTGAGACCCAGCATGGCCCCCATGAAAGGCTGCACCTGGGGATAGGCCGTACAATACATCATGGACGCCACCGCCGCAAGGCCCGAACCCATGGCAAATGTCAGCGTGATGATTCTGTGGAGATTTATTCCCATAAGAATAGAAGCTTGTCCGTCTTCCGACACGGCCCGCATGGCCCGGCCGGCTCTTGTGGATTTTACAAAGAGCGTCAGCGCGATCATCACGGCAAGACCGATGACGATCGTCAAAAGCGAATTCCCGTTTACGGAAACCTGACCGAAAAATTTCGGATTCGGCATCTTGAATATCCGCGGTACGCTGCGCGGAGAACCGCCAACGACCAGTAGCGCCATATTCTCAATGAACAGGCTCACGGAAATCGCCGTAATCAGAGCGGAAACCGAGGAACCGGATCTTCGTACCGGTTTGTAGGCGATCTGTTCCACGGTGACGCCCACACAGGAACATACCCCTATGGCAATAAATACCGCACACCAGACGGGAAGTCCCACCTTCAGCATGAGAGGCATCGTAAAAAGCATCGTATACCCCCCCATCATAATAAAGTCGCCATGGGCGAAATTGGTAAGGCGGATGATCCCGTACACCATCGTGTACCCCAGAGCGACAAGCGCATAAACGCTGCCGATTTTCAGCGCGTTTATCACCTGTTGAAAAAACAATATCAAATCTCTGCTCAAAAACTTCCCCCCTCTTTTTGGTTTGGAGGCGGACCCTCCGACGGAGGTTTTCCGTATCCTTTATCGATTCTGTATCTGTAAATTTTTATGGTAGAGACGAAGGAACTTCGTCTCTACCATTTTGCTGTTCTTCTGATTCTTTTTTTGTTTTTTTTGAGGTTTCCGTTGAGATTATCCTGTCTTCCGCTTTCCGTCGCCCTTTAGTTGGGTTTTACCGTCGTGATCCATTTTTCCTGTCCGTCCACGAGTCCGATGATTACGACGCTCTTCTGGGGATTGCCCCCTTCGAGGGTAAAGGTTCCGGAGGTGCCGGAGAATTTGATCTTGCGCAACGCTTCGGCGATCTTTTCCCGATCGGTGGTCGTGCCCGCTTCCGTCATGGCCTGGGCGGCGATGTAGACGCAGTCATACCCGAGAGCCGCGCCGCTTGTCAATGTATCCGCGCTGTATTTGGCCAGATATTTCTTTACGAAATTCTGTACGGCGGGATCGGGATCTTCTACGGAATAGTGGTTTGTAAAGTAGCAATCCTTAAACATTTCCACATTGTCGCCGACTTTGGTGCCGATGCTGCTCCAGCCGTCCGCGCCGATCAACGCGCCCGTAAAGCCCGCTTCTCTCGCCTGTACGACGATCAGGGCAGCCGTTCCGTAATAATAAGGCAGGAAGATCATTTCGGCGCCGCTTTCTTTGATTTTCGAAAGCTGGGCGGAATAATCGACGTCGGTCATTGTGGTGGAAATTTCCTTTTCGACGATCTCTATGCCGAAACTCTTGCAAGCGGTCGCAAAGGACTCATACAGACCCAGAGAATATTCGTCGGCGCTGCAGTACAGCACGGCCGCTTTCTTGACTTTCAAGGTCTCGGAAGCAAACTGGGCGACAATCTTTCCCTGATAGGAATCGACGAAACAGGCCCGGAACATGAAAGACTTCCCTTCGGTCAGCATATCCGCAGTGCCTGTCGGCGTCAGAACCGGAATCTTGTCGACGTCGGCCTTGGCCGCGATCCCCGCTGTTACGCCGGATGTCAGAGAGCCGATGATGATCGGGTAACCTCTGCCTTTCAAAAGCTGATAGGTGTTGGCGCCTTCCGTGGGATCCCGTTTGTCGTCCTGGAAATCCAGCTTGAGCGTCTTTCCTAAAATACCGCCGTTCTCATTGATTTCCTCAACGGCCATGTTCATGCCCTGGCGAACCTGCTGGCCGCTGAAGGCCAGGTCCCCCGTCAGGGGAAGCGTCACGCCGACGGTGACTTCACCATCTTTGGCGGCGCCGAAAGTCAATGCGGAAAAAAGACCAAGCAAACACAGTACAGCTGACAAAAATAATTTTTTCATTCTGTAACCCCCTTGAATCCGAAATATAGTTGATAGAACAGAAAACATTTATGATCATGTGACGCCGGATCCCCCTCCGGCGTCACTTGATTGAAAAGCGATTATTCTACAGCCGCGATAAACTTGTTCACGCCGTCCTGTACGCCGATGATAACGCCGCCCTTTGTGGGATTGCCGTTTTCAAAGGTGAAAGTGCCGGTAACGCCGGAGAACTTCATTTTCTTCATGGCTTCATTCATTTTTTCCGTCTCGTCGGAACCCGCTTCGCGGATAGCCTGAGCCAGGATATAAGCCGCGTCATAGGCGCAAGCGGAAAGGGCGTTCAGATTGGCCGTGCCGAATTTTGCCGTGAAGGCCGCTACGAATTTCTGTACGGCGGGATCCGGATTGTCATTGGCATAGTGGTTTGTGAAAGCCACGTCATGGAACGCTTCTTTGTTGTCGTCGTTGATTCTCTCGGCCACGCCGTCAAATCCGTCAGGTCCGAGGATCGGGCCTTCAAATCCGGCCTGTCTCGCCTGGGTGATGATCAGAACGGCCTGCCCGTAATAATATACCGTGTACAGCAGATCGGGGTTGGCCGCGGCGATTTTGGAAAGCTGGGCGGAAAATTCCACGTCGTCCATGGTAGCGGACGTTTCGGAAGCGACGATTTTGATGCCGAGGGCTTCGGCTTCTTTCCGGAAGGACTCCGCGAGACCGAGGGAATATTCGTCGGCGCCGCAATACAGAAGTCCGGCCGTCTTTACTTTCAGAATGTCTTTGGCGTAAGTGGCCGCGTATTTTCCCTGGCGGGAATCGATGAAGCACGCGCGGTAGATGTAATTCTTGCCGACCGTCAGCATATCGGCCGTGCCGGTGGGCGTAATCACGATCATCTTGTCGGCGTCGGCCTTGGCGGCGATCCCGGCTGTTACACCGGACGTACAGGAACCGATAATGGCGGAAACGCCTCTTCCTTTCAGAATGTTATACGTATTGGCGCCTTCCGTGGCGTCCCCTTTGTCGTCCAAAAAATCAACCTTGATTTTCTTTCCCAGTACGCCCCCGGCCGCATTGATTTCATCAATGGCCAGCTGGACGCCCTGATTGATGGATTGACCGTACAAGGCGATATACCCTGTCGCCGGCGACGTCACGCCGAGATAAATCTCGTCGGCCGCGAGCGCCATCGTCGCGAACAAACCTGTGATCAACGTTGCAAGTAATAAAAACAACTTCTTCATATCATAACCTCCTCCATAAAGTGATAAATTATTTTCTCGACACAAAAATAATTTAATTAAGTCAAAGTATACTAAATTATGAATAAGATTGTCAACAAATTCAATTTTTTTTCAAAAAAAAAGTCAAAACTGTTTGATTCTCAGACGATTGTACGAAAATTTACTAATATGTTCCGTTTTTTTCAGAACTTCGTATTAAAATAATAGAACCATATTACCAGATTTTTGATATGACGGAAAGAAGAGACTTTTTGACCTTCCCATTTTTGTCCGACAAAAAAAGGATATGTCCTGAATCAGAACATATCCTTTTTCCTTTGAGAATGAAATTTACTGGAATCGAAACAGAAAATCCACGCCGTATGTGATCGTATCCCGATCGCCTGTGTGTCTGGCCGCGAAAACTCCTATGGAACTCCCGCGCCGGGTCTCCCGGGCGAGCCGCAGGCCGAAGCCTACGTCCCAGCGGGGTTCCTCCGGCTGCTCCAGATCGTAATAATCTGCGTCCGTCCCACTGATCCGGGCTTCGTTGGGTCCGTCATACACGGTTCCCGTTTCCCGGGCGACCCGGACGTCGCCGCTGAGGATCCACTTCCCCTTTGCGGTCGCTTTGCTCACCGTGAAATCCAACCCCGTCCAGGGCCTGGCCACACGGATTTCCTTTTCCCGAATTTCGAGCCGGATGCCGTCGCCTTTCTCCCGGAATCCCTGTAATTTCCCGTATCCAAGATCAAGGCCCAGGGACAGTCCCGCCCGGATGGCGCCTCCGTTCATTTCCGGAAATCCGTAGCGCAGTTTGTTTCTCCACAACAGGAGTCCCGAGTAATGATCGGCGCTGTTTGTCCAGATCCCGTTGCTCAGATGGATTTTGCGTTCGGATTCGTGGTACGTACCGATCACTTCCGCCCTGCTTTCCCAGCGCAGACGCCCCGACCGGCCGAGGTCTTTTCCATAGCCGGCCCCGAGATCGAGGCTCCAGGCTGTATCCCGTGAACCGGTCTTGTAGTCAAAGCGGGTTCGTGCGAAACCCAGGCTGAGATCCCGAACGCTTCCGGGCTTACCCGCGTCTTTTTCCCGGATTACAAGGAAGCCTTCCGACCGGCTGTCGTAGTCTTCCACACCGGGATTTTTGTCCCGGGCGTTTCCGCCCGATACGATGGCGCCGATCTTTGTACGTTCTTTGACGTAAAGTTCACGGCCCCGCAACCTGTCGTAAGCGCTTTCGAATACTTCTCCCACATGGAGCGCCCTGCGCTGCAGATCCGCGTAGTAATTTCCCCGAAGTTCCATGTCAAACGTAGCGGCCAACTCGCTCTTGTCGGATATGAGGTCCAGCGCGTCAAACATCCGGAGTTCCTTGCCCCGGGCGGGCTCATAGATGGCGTCGAGTCCTTTTCCGAATTCAAGCGCATTTGTTCCTGCCGCCAGTTCCGCATAAGGTATCTTTACCAGAATGATCCGATAGGCGTCGGGATCTTTGGGATCGGCCCGCAAATCGGCGATCCAGCTCACCGAATGGGATACCGCCGTAATCGACCCGTTGTTGGGCATGTTCCGGACGCCTTTCAAATACTGTACAATCCGGATTGGCAGATTGTTTCCCTGCGTGGCGTTGGGAAGGACGATGAATTTTCCCGCGGAAAAATCCCTGGCGCTGATTGTGCCGATATTCCCCTCGGTGGATGCGATTCTGACGGCGCCGAAATCGAGGGCCTTGTCTTCGAAGTTGATATAGCCGCCGTTTATGAGGGTCGGAGCGTCGTAGACCACGTCTCCCACGGTTATCATGGGGCCGTCGTCGTCAATTTTGATCCGTCCCACGCTGCTGGATCCCGAAGAGGTATTGACGATATCCACGCCGCCGTTGCGAACAATGATCGTTCCGCTGTTTTGCAGAAGGCCTCCCTGGCCGAGACAGATGCCCGCCGCGCCGCCGCTGTCAATCTCTATGACGCCGTCGTTGCGGACGAGACCGCCATTGGAGACATAAATACCTTCCGCGCCGCTTCCGCTTACGATTATTTTCCCGCCGGCTTCATTTGTCACGACGGCGCCGGCGGTTCCCGCCATGCCCCGGGCGGCTTCCCCGGTCACATGGATCGTCCCGTGGTTTGACAGATTCGCCCGGCCGCTTCCCTCCATTCCGTAGGCGTCCTTGCCCGAGACCGTAATCACGCCGTAGTTCTCCGCCCGTGCCGTCGGATTGTTGGCGAGCATTCCGACGCCGAAATCATAGGGAACGTCGATGGTCCCCCTGTTGATCAGGGTCCCGCCGCCGAGGGGATTTCCCGAGGCGTCCACGGCGCCGGTCGCCATGGCGGCCGATATCTTTTCGCTCCCTTGCCCCATAAGGGAGCGTCCCGCTGTGATTTTCGCATAGTTGACGGCTCTGCCGTCCCGGGTAGACATTCCGGCGCTGTAGTCCGAGAGGATGAGATCGTTTTTGAGGCTCGCGGTCCCGCTTTTCGTATAGACATAGGTCGATTCCTTCCCCGCTGCGACGGCAGCCCCGCTTTCCACCAGAAGATCTCCCGCTTCGGAGGCGACGCCGACGGAGCGGTCCCCCACGGCGACGGTCCCGCCCAGGTGGCTGACCCGGGCGGATCCCGCCCCGTAGAGACCCGAGGATTTTTCTCCGCCGGTCGTGACGTCGCCTGTGTTTGTAAGGGTTCCGTCTTCGGCGTAAACGCCGTTGGAAGCGTTCCCCAACAGGATGGCGCCTTCATTTACCACGTCGCCTCCTTTCACGTAAAGTCCGGTATTGTTGTCCCCGCTTCCCGTGAGAATCCCTCTGTTCACGGCGTTTCCGATATTGGCGTATATTCCGGCGCCGTAGCTTTTGAGAGCGATGGTCCCCTCATTGACCGTATTCCCGGTCCCGTCTCCGTAAAGGGCTACAGCCGAGGCCGCATCGGTACCCGGGCCGACTTCGATCAGGGCTGAAGAGCCGTTGGTGATCCCCGCCGAATTCTTTCCGTAGATGCCGACCGAAGACAAGCCTGAAAGAGTCATGTTTCCGTCATGAGAAACAGCTCCGCCCCCGGTGGAGAGAATGCCGCGGGCCGATTCTTCGGAAGAGCGCATGGTCCCTCCATAGGAGACCGATGCGGCGCCGGCGGCAAAGACGCCGGCAGCCCCTGCCCCGAGCGTAATCGGAACAGCGGAGACCACAGGCTTTCCGTTTTCGGCAAATATGGCCGTTCCGTCTTTTCCCGCCGAAATCCCCGCGAGATTGGAAATGCGCGCATATTCCCCGTCAGCTTTAAGACAGACGCCGACGCCTCTTTCACCCGTAGCGAGAATCGCGCCCCCGAAATCGGCGGTCGCCCCCGCCCCCGAAAGGACAAGGCCGGCCGATTCGTCCGAAAGGCTGATATCGCCTCCGGTCCAGCGGATGTCGCCGCCCGCTCCGTAAAAGAGCACGGAGCCCCTGCCGAGAGTCGTGGGCCCGGCCGCCTGGATTTCCGACCGCCCGGTCCCCGCATCGCTTCCGACGTAATAGGCGACGGATTTTTCACCGACCGTGATACTTCCCGAAGATGTGGCCTTGGCGCCGCTGCCGGCATAGATGGCGACAGATTTCTCTCCCGTCAGGGAAATATCGCCGCCATTTGCGACCATCGCGCCCTCCGAGCCTGAAATGCCCATTGCCCCGGGAACGGCGCTTTCCAAAAGTCCGCCGGGATTGTTGACGATCGTCGCGTGATCCGCGGCTCTCAATCCGCCGGTCCCCACATGGAGGACCGTATCGTTTGTGATCCGGCCTGAAGGCCCGCTTACGGCCGCATTGGCGTAGTTGATCGTAAAGGAATTCGCGGCGCCGAAATGAAGCGAGCCGTCCTCAAGGTAGGCGAATATTCCGTCGGGGGTATTTGTCACGTTGCCTCCCGATACATCCAAAGAAGCGCCGGGTTTCAGATAAAAGCCGATATTGTCCGCGCCTCCTATGGAAACGGCAGCGCCGGGCAGGAGCTTGAGACTTGATCCCGTATCCAGCAGCGCTCCGATGGCCCGTCCGAGAGGGGAGGCAGGCGACGTGACCGAAAGGGTTCCGGCGTAATCCACCGACGCGCCTGTGATTCCGTCCGTGGCCAAATAGAGTCCCACGGCCCCGGCGCCTTCCACGGAAATTCCGTTCCGGAGCGTTCCCGTCACCGGATGGGCCGCATAGATTCCGATGGCCCTGTCATCGGCCGTCGCTTCCGCCCGAATGCGCAGCATACCGGTCCAGGTGACCGCGGAAGCTTCGAGATAGAATCCCACGCCGCCGTCGATGTCAAAATTGTAGGCCCCGCTTCCGCTCAAATCGCCGCTTTTAATGTATACGCCGACTTTGCTTCCGCCGGGCGGGACCGGCGTCCCCTCGATGGTCCCGGGATTCGTCAGCGTCGAGGTCCCGGAGGCGGCGGGATCGCTTTTGTCCACGAAGATCCCGATGGTACTTTCACCCCGGAGCGTCAATTTTCCGCTGTTGCCCGAGACGGAACCGTTGTCGATGAAAAATCCTATGCCCTCTTGCAGAATTTCCTGATGGGCCGTATTGATTACGGGAACGCCGTCGGCGTAAAGATGCACAAGATTGGAACCGCCCGCCTCATGGACTACGGAAATTCCGTTTGTGACCGGCGTCGTCCCCCGGTAGTAAATGCCCATGCCCTTGTCTCCCGTCACGCCCCCATAAGTCAGGCGGAAGGGGGCGTTTCCGGCAAAGGTCGTATTTTCCGCGTAAATGCCGATGCCTTTGGCGCCGAGGCTCACTCGCCCCGAAAAGCCTGAAAAATCCAGAGCGCTTTCGAGGGCGTAAATCCCTACGCCGCTTTCACCGAGCAACAGATTGCCGCTGAGCAGCTGTCCCGCCGCCTTTTCGAGACGCAGGCCCGTACTCCGGGCGCCGGTCAGATTCACCGTCGCGCCTTTCAAAATGAGCTCCGCCCCGTTTCCGGCATAAGCCCCCGTAAGACCGGCGGCCCCTGTGACGCCTGCGACGGACCCGCCTGTGAGCAACGCCCTGGAAGCTTTTCCGGCGGCGTCCCGGCCCGTGGCGTACAGACCCGCGCTTCCCGTGCGGATGACGCCTCCCGACAGCAGGGCTTCCCCTCCTTCGTCGGCGTAAATTCCCACAAGATTCGTTTCTATGGTCCCGGCGTTTTCAAGAATCCCGCCCCGGGTATAAGCGGCCGTTCCCGCCGCTTTCGCGTCGATTACGCCCGCCGGGGCGTTTGCGAGAGCGGCCCCCTGCTCGCTGTAGAGGGCAATGCCCGAGGCCTTGTCCACCCGGATCGTTCCCTCATTTGTGACCGTCGTTCCCGGGCCGTCGGCGATCAGGGCCACCGTATCATTCCCCTTGGCCTCCATGTTCCCGGCGTTTCTTGAACGGCCGCCTTTCCAGTACAGGCCGTAAGCCCCGTCGCCGTCAATTTGAATATGGCCGAGGTTCGTGACATCTCCGCCCGAAAAGACCGCGCCGATGCCCTTGGCGCCGATCACGATCTCGCCGTGATTCGTAAAGGGAACATCGCTTTTTTCATAGAGTCCCACGATATCTCCGCTCCCCGGGGCAATGACGATTCTGCCGTCGTTTTTCACGGCGTCCGCGCCGTAGAAGGCCCCCACGGGACGGATGGGATTCCCCGCGGCGTCCACAACCGTGTGGCTTGAGCTCAGGGTCAGCACGCCTCCGCCATAGGCGGCTCCCCCTTCCAGATAGAGGGCGATTCCGGATTTGCCGCCCGCTTCCGACGAAAGCTCCGCCGTGATGTCGCCGCTCACATGAGAAGAAGCGTCCCCTTTCAAATAGATCCCCGCGCCGTTGGGGGAAATCCTGAGGGTCGCCGGGTTCGCGGCAATGATGGAGACCTTTGGGCCGGATCCGTATACGCCTACATTGAGATCATTTCCCGCCATGGATTCCGTCGTCGCGTCGACGGAGACGCCGTCCAAAAGCAATGTGCTCGCGCCGTTTCCTTGGGTATTGACGGCAATTCCTATATTTTGCACGCCCCGAATTTGCAGGTTTCCGCCAAAGGTCAAAAACGAGTTTTTCATGTAGATGCCGGTATTGGCGCCTTCCGTGGCGGATCCCCCGAGGGTATAGAGGCCCGTCGCTTTGTTGGATGGATTCTCCATCCCTTCCAGAGCGAGACCGATCCGCCGGTCGGCGGCCGAGACGGAAGGAGTCAGCGTCACGTCCGTTTCGCCGGCCAGAATCAGCCGGGAATTCGTTTCACTATCGTTCCCGTAAAAACCGATGCCGCTTTTCCCTTTTACTTCCAATGGACCGTTCCCTTTTTTCAAAAGGAGCGCCTTATCCGCGCCGAGGGCGTCGTTTTTCACATAGACGCCGACGCCCTTTTCCCCTTCCACGGCGATCATGTCTCCGGGCGTATCGATTCCGGCGTCGGTGATATAAAACCCGACGCCGCCCTGCCCCTTGGGCCGACCTGTGACGACGCGACTTCCGTTCACAATGTCCGTCCCCCGGGAGATGATGCCGTAAGCGCCGGCGGAACCGGCGGTTATCGCGCCGGAATTCGTCAATGTACCGCCGCCCGAGGCGTAAATCCCCGATACGGCGCCCGTCATTCCGGGCGGAGAGACGATTTCAAGGTTCGTTGCGTTGGCGAGCGTTTCTCCGGGCGCCCCTTCCCACACCAGCGTGGAGGCCGCCCCTGTCAGAGACCCCTGATAGCTCATCCGGAGTGATCCGGGACTCAGTGTTCCCGTTCCCTTCAGGAGAATCCCGATTCCGTTGTCTTCGGTCACAAGTTCATAAGCTTGGCTGCCGCCAAGAATCACGTCGCTGTTTTCCCCATAGACGCCGATGCCGTCTTTCCCTGCGCGGATTTCGGCGTTTCCGTTATTGGTGAGCAGGATGACTCCGCCGTCGTCCGTCCCTTTGACAAAGATTCCCACGCCCTTTTCGCCGACGGCAATGCTTCCGCTGTTTTCAACCCGGACACGGGTTTTGGATCCTGCGGGACCTGTGTTGTTGTCTGCGTAAAGACCGACGCCGCCCTGACCTGCCACCGTAATGCTTCCGGCATTGTGCAGGCTGATCAGATCCGTCGCCGGATCCCCGGCGTCTGTGCCGTACATCTCGGGCAAATCCGGCGTTCCCGCGGCCGTCACTTTCCGGGACATGCCGGCCATACCGATCCCGGTCCCGTTGACGACAATGGCGCCGTCATTCTTCAACCGACTGCCGTTGGCGCCCGCCGCCGCGATGGAACCGTCCACGATGATGTCGCCGCCATTGAGGATGTGGCCGTAGCTCACGAAAAGCCCGATGGCATTGCCGCCGGAGACGTTGACGCGCCCCCGGTTGTCAAAGCCGCTTTCGGCGTTCTTTCCGCCGACATTGGCGCTGTCGTTGGACCCCATGGAAAGCCCGAGGCCCGTCTTCGATTCCACCGTGATCCCCGCTTCAATCGTCACCCGCTCCCTCTCCATGGTAATATCGGTGAAGGGATCATTCCCCTTGACCGTTCCCTGAGAAAATTCGTCGAGATTGACATTCTTGCCGATTTGGAGCGTTCCTCCCTCGAGATAACTGTAGTACCATTTTCCGTTGGGGTCGATGTTCCGCACCTGGGGGACCTGCTCGATCTGGTCCAGGTAATGCTGCTCGGCTGTTTTGGAGGCGCCCCCTGCGCTCACGTCCCGCCAGTCTATGGCCAGATCCCGGAATACGCCCAAATTCACGCCGTGCTCCATGAGGACGACGTCCACATTGCCCATGCCGTTGTAACGGGCGCCCGCGCCCAGAGAAGCGGCGTAGTCGGTCTTGTCGCCGTAAAAGGCCACGCCGTGATAAAGTTGCAATGTCGTGGGGCCCGTAAAATTGATGCTGGACTGTCTGTCGGCAAAAAAAGCCAGTTCCCCGGCATGATCGCCGGGCTGGTTTTCCCGGTGAATGATGGTTCCGCCGCCGAAGTCTATGGTTCCGCCGTTCAGCGCATCAAGAGCGCCGTTTGTTCCCGTGCGGATCTCATTGGCCGCGCCGCTCAGAGCGATTCTCGCGCCGATCCCGTTGGCAAAGGCCCCGATGCCGTTGACGACGGTATTCCCTGTAATGCTGACCTCTCCGTCCGCTCCGGCGAAAGCGCCGATATTGCCGAATCGGTCCGGAGCCCGTCCGACAATGCCGTCTTCCGCCGTGACGTTTCCCGTGATCTCCACGAAGCCGCCGTCCCGGGCGTAGGCGACAATGGAATTCCTTCCCCAAGCGGTGGTATCGGCTTTGACTGAGATTTTACCCCCGGTCTCGGCAAACCAGGCGATGCCGTTTTTGCTGACCATATCGAGGTCCTGGGCCACTTTGATCTCCGTGGGAGAGCCGTTGGGAACGCCCTTCAAACCCGTACCCGTATCGGTCCAGGTTCCTTCGGCATAGGCCACGATGGTATTCTCCCCGGTCAGCGCCTCGGGCGTGGCGCTTCCCTGCGCCCCGTCAGAAAAGCGCTGCTGGGTCTTGTTTTGGATATCGACAACCGTTCCGTTTTTCACGAGGAACATGAAGCCGTTGCGGGATTTTTCTCCGAACGTGATCTTGAAGCGATCAAAAATCAAGTCATGAACGGGATCCCGGTCAAAAAAGGACAGATTCGCCAGGGAGGCTCTGCTGACGCCGATCCGCTGACCCGATACGGCGTAGACGCCGACGCTGCCGTCCGTAAGCCCCGCCGTATACCCCGGCTCATTCAAATCTCCCCGAGTCAGGTCGGGCGCGTCGGTCCCGATCTCAAAAAACAGCTCGAAATAGCCCTGGTGAATGCCCACGTCCCAGCTCCGACCCGGCAGTTTTTCGCTGAAAAAGATGCCGACGTTCTCGTCGCCGTTCAACTGCATGGGTTTCGCGGGATCCAGCTTCACATAGGGAATGTAGCTTTCCAGCTTCCCTTCTCCGTCGTTGCCGCCCTTGACGTAGTCTTTGAACTGGGAGGCGATGTATTTGGATTTGTCGGGTACCCAGGTCAGGAAGGAAAAGCCGATGTTGGATGCGCCGTTCAGATCAATGGAGCCAGTGTTTTCGAGGCGCAGTCCGCCCGCGAAATTCCGGACCGCAAAGACGCTGTTGCCTCTGGTCTCGACGTTGATGTCGGCGCTTCCGGCAAATTTCGTCGAAAACTGCCCCCCGTTGTATCCGCCCGCGTCCTGACCGGGATCACTCCCCTTCAAATGAAAAATCGTGTTCTGATCGCCCCGTACAAGGATCGTGACGTTTTGCATGGTCGTCTGCCCCCCCCGGAAGGATTCGGCGTTGATAAAAGCCGCCTTGCCGTAGAGGTTGGCCGTGACGTTTTCGAGATGGACGTCCCCCACAAGATGAAAAGCTTCCGTTCCTTCGGCGGTTCCCTGCCCGGCCATGCCCTTTACATGGAACTCGCCGCCTTGGATCACATTGCCCGGGGCTTTAGTCCAGCGTCCGTTATAGGAGTTGATAATGCTCTGATGCCGCCGGTCAAAGGTCCTGTCCCCGCTCAGACCCGACTTGGGGTGATTGCTTGTATCTTCGGCCGCTCCCTTGTATCCGGCGCTGTCCTCTTCCTGATTTGTGAAGGGATTCCAGCCCGACCAGAAGACGCCCGCCGTGACGTCGATATTTTCCCCGAGGGGATTCGTGCGAACGGGATCATTGAGATTCTTGTTGGCTGCCGTCTGCCCCGAGGTGAGCCAGCCCCAGCTGAAATCCGAAAAGGGATCCGCATCGGGGGTCACGGGATTGACCTGCCGGCTGGGATCGGCCGGATTTGGCTCCGCGATGGTCTCGGGCGTCGAGACCTTGACCGTGACGGTCGGAATCTGCGGCGTCACCGAAAATTGCGGCGTCACAGGATTTACGACAATCTTTACCGGTTTGACGGCCACGGAAGGCTCCGCCACAGTGACGGGAGCGACTCCCGGCGGCGTCAGGGCCGGAGGCGGCGCAACGGAAGGCGTCGTGATGACAGGGGTCCGTACGGCTATGGCGCCGATGGAAATCCCTAGGGTTTGGGGCGGCGTCACAGGCGTCACACCCGGCGCGGCGGGAAGCGTAAACGTCAGTTTGGGCGCGGTCCCGGCTTCCGCTTCGGGAATCCGCACTGCGGGTAGAATCATGAGTTTCGCCTCATAATCATACCCGTTCACATTTCCCGTATAGGCGCCCGACTTCGTAAGCCAACCCGTCGTCCGATTGCCGTCGGAGATTCCTCCCCGGCGGCGCAGCGTATAGTCCACGGCTTTTTGCAAGGGGTTGTCGCCGCCTTGCGGAATCGCCGTTTCGTTAAAAGCGGCCCGTTGGTTGTCGACGGCGGTCCCTCCGATTACCGTATCATCCCAGTTTTTCCGGAGAGACTTTTGCCCATCCCATCGGCCCGACACGGAAACGAGACGTCCGGGGCCGACCGGCTTCGCGATCCAGTCGGCCTGTCGCAGCAAAAAATCCCGTTCCCGTTCCAATTCCCGGATCCGTTCATCGTTCCGGGCAATGATATCCATTATTTCTCCCCGCAAATCGGCGATTCTTTCCGCGAGGATTTCTCTTTCATTCTTTTCTTCGGGGTCAACATTCCGCCCATAGGAACAGGCAATCCGCCCCGAGATCAGAAAGGTGATCAGAAGAGCCGTCGTAAAGCCGATTTTTCTCTTTTTTACGATCGCTTTCAGGGATTTGGCAATCCAGCCCTTTTCTTCCCGTCTCATATTTCCTCCTTTCGTTGCCGCGCTTTTCCCTCTTTTCCATGGACCGGTCAACAAATGAAAAATCGGGAGAATCGTACAGCGGCAGTTGAATCAACAGTGATACAATCTTGTTTTTAATAAACTATATAAGTTTTAAATTATATATAATTGTTTTTTGATTATACATTATTTCTGTGTTTATTGCAAGAAATATTTATAATTTTAATATATTTTAATGTGGCCTTGTCTTTATATTTTGTGGGCGCAAAAAGGCGGAATTGAATTCAAATAATGAAAATGAAAAAAGGCGGTCGCCACAGATTGACTTCCGCCATTTTATGCTTATTTCAAATATAAACAGGATTTTCCTAATCGCCCCGGGGCTTCGGAAAATACCTCGTATGGATCAATTCGTGGGCCTTGTGACTGCACGGATACTCCAGGTACTTGTCGTAAACCGCCCGTACAAAGGGATTGTCATGGGCCCTTCTGCAAGTCAGGGAGCGGTCGATGTCGTTGAGGCCCTCGGCGCGCTTTTCCAGAATTTCCTGTTTTTTCACGGCCCGCGGCTGCCCGCCGCCGCCGATACATCCCCCTTTGCAGGCCATGATTTCAATGGCGTGAAAGAATTCTTCGCCGGCCCTGATTTTATCCAGCATTTTCGCGGTCTCTTCCAACCCGTGAGACATACCGATCCGAAGCTCCACGTCCCCGGCTTTGATCTCGGCGATCCGGAATCCTTCCCATCCGCGCAGTTGCTGAAATTCTATGTTTTCCAGTCTTTCCCCCGTCATGAGTTCCAGGGCCGTACGGGCCACGGCCTCAATGACGCCCCCCGTTCTGCCGAAAATAATCCCCGCGCCGGAATACTGTCCGAAGGGATTGTCAAATTCTCCGTCGGGCAGTGTTTTCAGGTCGATTTTGAAATCTTTGAGCAGACGGATCAATTCCCGCGTGGAGATCACATAATCCGTATCATAGTTGTCGCCGCGGGAAAATTCCGGCCGCGCGGCTTCATATTTTTTGGCCAGACAGGGCATGATCGCCACCGAGGCGATATAATCCCGCTTGTAGCCGTTCTCCTTGGCCCAGATGTCTTTGATCAGCGTGGAAAATATCTGCATCGGGGATTTGACCGTAGAGGGGACGTCCACCATATCCGGATAAAATTGCTCGATAAACTTGACCCAGGCAGGGCAGCAGGACGTCAGAATCGGAAGCCTGACTTCCTCCTCCCGGTAAAATTTCTCGAGACGTTCCTTCAATTCCGTCGCTTCTTCCATAATTGTGACGTCGGCGGCCCAGGCCGTGTCAAAAACATAGTCAAAACCGATCTTTCGAAGGGCCGACACCAACTTTTTCTCCAGGTTTTCCCCCGCCGGAAATCCGAAGGATTCTCCGATGGCCACCCGCACCGCCGGCGCGATCTGGGCGACGACGATTTTGTTGGGCGTCGAGAGATCGTTCAGCAGGCTGATCGTGTGATCTCCTTCAAATATGGCCCCCACAGGACAGGTGCTCACGCACTGTCCGCAGTGGGTGCAAAGCTTTCCGTCCAAGGTAAAACGTTCCCTGGGTTTGCCGCTGATACATTTGGCGGGACATACCCGGGCGCAGGCCCCGCAACCGACACATTTGGCCGTAATCGTAAATTTGAGCAGATGAATGCATTTTCCCGCGCGGCAGCGGTGCTCCTCGATGTGTTCCTCAAATTCGTCGTAAAACTGCTCGATGGCGTCAAGAATCAGGTTGTGCTTCTGGTTCAGCGTTTTTTTAATGTGCTCGGAAATATAGCGCAGCAGGTAAATGTCGCGCATGGTGGCTTTTCCCTTGGACATCCGGTCCAGATTGCGCCACAGCCTGTCAATTTCCGGTTTGACGGCCTTGTATTCGACGTAGGCGCCTCCTTGCAGCTTTCCCAACAAAAACTCCACATAGTATTTCGAAAACTGGATGATGCAGTTCTCGTCGGACAGGACGATGATCGCCCTCTCCACGCCTTTTTCAAAGCTGTCGAAGTCAATGGCCCGGTCGAGGTCCTTTACGGTAAAAAAGCCCCCGAAGGGCAAGCCGAACTGGGCCGCCTTAAAGGGGCGCTTATTCTTCATCCCGCCCGCCATGTCGATGACCTGCCGGAGCGTCGCATGCTCCGGGATCTCGATGACACAGGGGTTCGCCACTCGTCCCATAAGACGCACTTTCCGGCCCTTTTCGTCGGAAAGATCCGCGGGGTCTTCCGGGATTTCCTGAAACTCCGAATCCAGCGACTGAATGACGCGGACTTCTTTTTTTGACGGTTCACCGCCCCATATCATGGTTTTCCTCCTTACCGCAGCATTTTTCGAATTGCGGAAATAAAAGTAACCAAAACAAGGCAGATCATAATTTTTTGAACCAGAAAAAACCGATAAACGGGCATCCGCATGGCCTGCTTATAGTGGGAGAAATTCAGAGAATCTCCCCCCCTCTTGCCCAAGGTAAAAAACATCAACACGTCGGCCATCATGACCAGAATGATGATGAACACCGCATTTACCAGAATTTCCAATACGCCTTTCAATAAAACCAGCATCCGCTTGCTCCGTTACTTTTCTTCCGTCAGGTTTCCCCTCTTGTAGACGATCAATCCCTTCAGGAATTTCCGCAGATATTTGTCGCCGCATTTTCTGTAAATTCTGCTGCGTTCGTTCCGGAAGATCCCGTTCAATTCCGAATTGGTGATATCAATTTCACCGAGTTTAAAAATATCCGCCACATCTTCATTCCGTAAGGACAATGCCACTTTGATTTTCTTCAAGACAAGATTGTTGGCGTTGATCTTCGTAATCCGGACGAAGCGGGTCCGTTTGCGCCGCATTTCTTCGGTGCCGTCCCCCCGGTAATACTTGATCAGGCCGTTTAGAAAGCCGTGCAGGTATTTATTGTTGCAATTCAAGAATTCCCTGGTCTTGTCTTTGCTCAGCAGTTTTTCGATTTCGTCTTCCGAGATCCGGATATCGCCCAATTCAAAAATCTTTTCCAGCTTTTTGTTTCTCAATCTCAATGCATACCGAACATCTTTCAGTACCTTGTTATTTTGCATGATTCACCTCTTTTATTATTTACAGGAATATTACTACTTTAATTCTACTATTTTTATTCGAATATGTCAATTATATAAAATAAAATCGGAAAATAATTTTTGGAAAAGGTGTATATTTTCAAATTATTTTATGGTATAATAAAATCACAGAGCAATTATTTCAGGCAACATTCGAAGGATGTGATCACATGGAAGAGATTCAGCAGGCTTCTTTGGATACCACGGCTATCCTCCTCCTGTTGGGGGTTGTCGTCGTACTTTTCATCGCATTTGTCGTCGTCCTCAAAAAAACGCTCGGAATCGGGGCGATCGTAGACAATCTCAACCGGGTCAACAGAACCCTCGAAGAGAACAACGAAAAATTGAAAGAACTCATCGAAGATGTCAATACGCGGAAAGAAAGGCAAGCGGAACAGCAACGCATGCGTTTTTAGCACCCGCCCGGACATTCCCGGCCTCCGTCGATTCCATTGCACGATCTTGTTCCGTTTAAAAAACCCGCCGGTAACGCGGGCTTTTTTGTTTTTCCGCTGCCGGAAACGGACGGATCCGCTTATCCGATCAGTTGATTGATTTCCGATATGACCTTGTCCACATCCATGCCGTGGGCCTGAAGACCTTCCCCCAGCGTCTCTCCCGAAGAAATCATGCAGCCGATACAACCGAGGCCGTATTTCCTGAACACTTGCGCGATAATGGGGTATTCCTGCACCGCCTTTAAAATATTCGAATCCCTTGTAACCATAACTCCTCTCATCTCCTTTTTTATATTTCTATTTGATTCGATTTTGTGCTTTTTTTGAGGACGCCATCTATTGTCCTTATTGAGGACGCGCAATGCGCGCCCCTACATTTTTTTCTCTATACGACATTATTATAAAATATTTTACTAAAAAAGTCAAGAAAATCTTATTTTCGCGTCTCCCCCACGACCCGGACGAGATCATGGACCCGCACCATGCCCACGACTTTTCCGTCGTCGATGACGGGCAACACCGAAATCTGATTCTCACGGTTTTCCATGAGGTCCAGGGCGTCTATAGCCATACTGTCGCTTCCTGTCCTTGTAAAATCGGCGGTCATGATATCCCCGGCCGCAAAGCTGAAAAATTTCTCTTTCTGCTTCAAGGCGCGCCGGACATCTCCTTCGGTGATAATCCCCGCCATGGTCTCCCCGTCCATGACGCATACGGCGCCGAGGCGCTTTTCAGTCATCGTAAGGAGTACGCGCTCCATGTTGCTCCCCACATCGCAGAAAGGAATCGCGGAACCCGAGTGCATCACGTCTTTGACTTTCATCAAAAGACGCTTGCCGAGACTGCCGCCCGGATGATAGAGGGCAAAATTGTCGGGTCGGAAGCCCTTGAGCTTCATGAGGATGGCGGCAATGGCGTCTCCCATCACAAGGGCCGTCGTCGTGGAAGACATGGGGGCGAGATTCAAGGGATCCCCCTCTTTCCGGACGCCCGTGTTGAGCACGCAGTCCGCTCCTTTTCCCAGGCTCGAATTGGCGTTTCCCGTCATGGCAATGATCCGCGCGCCGATTTTTTTGATGGAAGGCAGCAGCGACACGATTTCGTCCGTATTGCCACTGTTTGAGACCGCCAGGACCACGTCCTCCCCGGCGATCATGCCGAGATCTCCGTGAACCCCTTCGGCCGAATTCATGAAGACCGCCAGGGTTCCCGTGGAAACCAGGGTCGCGGCGATTTTTTTCCCGATGAGCCCGGATTTTCCGATTCCCGTGACGACAACTTTCCCTTTCGTCTCAAGAATCATCCGGATCGCCCGTTCAAATTCCTCCGAGATCTTGTCCCGGACCGAGAGAAGTTCCGCGATTTCCGAACTGAAAATGTCCCGGGCAAACTTTATAATATCCAATTCCATTGTTTCCTCCTGATCTTTTCGTAAACTCAGTCTGTATTTTTGATGACGGCGTCAATTTTTTTCGACCTGCGCAAAATCTTTTCCAGATCCCGCAAATAGAGCATGTTTGGGCCGTCGGAAAGGGCTTTTTCCGGATCGGGGTGCACTTCGGCAAACAGCGCGTCAACGCCTGTGGCGAGGGCTGCCCGCAACAGCGGCTCCACATATTCTCTGTCGCCTCCGGTGGCGTCTCCGAGACCGCCGGGCCGCTGCACGGCGTGGGTGGCGTCAAATACCACAGGATAGCCGAATTTTCTCATTTCCAGAAGGCTCCGCATATCGACGACCATGTTGTTATAGCCGAACATTTCTCCCCGTTCACAGAGAAGGATATTCTCGCAGCCCGCCTCTTTCAATTTCCCGATGACGTTCTTCATGTCCCATGGAGCGAGAAACTGTCCTTTTTTCACATTGACGGGCTTTCCCGTCCGGGCCGCGGCCGTGAGCAAATCCGTCTGCCGACACAAAAAGGCCGGGATCTGAAGCAGGTCCGCGACCTCCGCCGCAGGCGCGCACTGCCAGGGCTCGTGGACATCGGTCGTCACTGGAATCCCCGTGATTTTTCTGATGTCCCGCAAAATCTCCAGGCCTTTTTGGAGTCCCGGTCCCCGGAACGAATGGATGGACGAACGGTTCGCCTTGTCAAAGGAGGCCTTGAAAATATAGGGAATCTCCAATCTTCGACAGATTTCCCCCGCCTCCCGGGCTATGGTCAGGGCCATTTCGGCCGATTCGATGACGCAGGGACCCGCGATCAGCGTAAAAGGGCGGGCGCCCCCGATTATCACGCCTTGGGCGACAGGGATTTCTTTTACTGTGGTCAGCATGTTTTCTCCTTCCGTTTTTCCCGGAGCACGATTTCCCGGTTGGCGATATCCCGATCGTCAAAATGATATTTTTCGTGCCCGAGGATTTGATAGGTCTCATGGCCCTTTCCGGCTATCAGCACAATGTCGTCTTTTTGCGCGAGGGCCACTGCCTTTATGATGGCCTGCTCCCTGTCTTCGAGGACCAGATGGTTTTCTTTCTGAAAGCCCGGAACGATCTCCGCCAGAATGTCGGCCGGAACTTCCGTCCGCGGGTTGTCCGACGTGGCAATGACGATGTCGCTGTATTCCTCGGCAACCCGTCCCATTTTCGGGCGTTTTGTCCTGTCCCTGTCTCCGCCGCAGCCGAAGACCGTAATGATTCTGCCTTTTTTTATCTCCTGCAAACTTTTCAGGATATTGAGCAGGGCGTCCTCCGTGTGGGAATAATCCACGATCACGGTAAAATCGCTCTTGGCACGGACCAGCTCAAAACGGCCAGGGGCGCCCCGCAATTCCTTGAATATCTCTATGATCCGTCCGTCGGAAATTCCCAACAGTTTGGCCGCCGCCACGACTCCCAACAGATTGTACAGGTTGTAGCGGCCCAAAAGCCGCGAATGAAAGCGATAAGCCTTTCCGCAGATCGTGATCTCCATTTCCTGTCCGTCATTTCTGACTTCCAATATTCTCCCGCCGATATCTCCGCCGGAAAGCCCGAAGGCGAGTCCTCCAAATTCCTCATGGAGCCGCTTTCCGTAAGGGTCATCGGTATTGAAGGCGCAATTGCCTTTCTTTTTGAGTTTTGCGAACAATTTTTTCTTCGCCGCGAAATAATGTTCCATATCCCCGTGAAAGTCCATATGGTCCTGGGTGAGGTTTGTGAAAACCGCGACGTCAAAATCGAGGGTGGCTACCCTCCCCAATTCCAGCGCGTGGGAACTCACTTCCATCACGAGATACGGGATCCCGGCGTCGACGGCTTTCCGGCAGATCCGGACGACATCCAGCGACTCGGGCGTAGTGTTATTGGCCTCTTCCACTTCTTTTCCGACTTTGTACTCTATGGTCCCGATCCGTGCCACGCGCTCTTCGCCGAGGACTTTTTCAAGAAAATACGTGGACGAGGTCTTGCCTTTCGTCCCGGTAAATCCGACAATCGTCAATTCTTTCTGGGGCCAGCCGTAAAAGCGGGACGCAATCAACCCGAGGTTTTCCCGCAAGTTTTCCACAAGAATATACTCCATGGGAAATTCCGGCGCCACAGGCCGCGACACAAGGGCACAGACCGCGCCTTTTTTATAAGCGTCGCCGAGATAGTCGTGTCCGTCGCTGACAGTCCCCTGAAAGGCGACAAAGACGTCGCCGGTTTTTATTTTCCGGGAATCATATTGGAGGTCGCCCGTTACCGGGGCGCCGTTTCCTTTTTGTAATATTTTGTACTGTAATCCTTGTAAATATTTTTCCATTGTCGCTCCTGTTTATATGAAACAAACAATTCCGGTTCTTTCATTTCCGTCGAAAGGAAATCGCCTCCAGCAGATGCTCTTTCCGAATGCGCACGCTACCGTCGAGATCCGCTATGGTACGGGAAACTTTGAGAATCTTGTCATACCCCCGGGCGGAAATTTCCAGCATCCGGATGGCGCTCTTGAAATAACCGAGATCATCCTCGGCAATCACACAGTATTTTTTCATTTCTTTCTGTCCGAGATAGGCGTTCAGCAAGCCCTCCCCGTTTCTTTGTTCCTGTATTGCCCTGGCCTTTTCGACGCGCTTTTGGATCTCCCGGGAACTCTCGCCGGTCGGCGCCTGTGTCAGTTCCTCCTCCGTGAGACGCCGCATTTCGATATGCAGATCAATCCTGTCGAGAATCGGTCCCGACAGCTTTTTCTGATACTGGCTCACCTCATGGGTCGAACAGGTACAGCGTTCTCCTTCAAAAAGGAAGCCGCATTTACATGGATTTGCCGCCGCGATCAACAGAAAACGGCAGGGAAACTCCACCCGGTACATGGCCCGGGTAATGGATACAACACCGTCTTCGAGAGGTTGCCGGAGACTTTCCAGCAGTTGCCGGGAAAATTCCGGAAATTCGTCTAAAAAAAGCACGCCGCCGCCCGAAGCGAGGCTGATTTCTCCCGGCATGATCTTCGTGCCGCCTCCGATAATGGAAACGGGGGAACTCGTATGGTGGGGCGCCCGGAAAGGTCTCGTATTCACAACAGGCCGGCTGCCGCTGAGGGTCCCCGCCACGCTGTGGATCTTCGTACACTCGATGATTTCTTTTTCGGTCATGGGGGGCATGATGGAGATAATACGCCGGGCCAGCATGGATTTCCCGGAGCCGGGACTTCCGATCATAAGCACATTGTGACCGCCCGCAGCCGCTATTTCAAGGCCGCGCTTGCCCTGGACCTGCCCTTTCACATCGGCAAAATCCACTTCGCTGACCGGGGGCGGAATTTCCTCCGCAGGAGGCATTTCTTCCTTTTCCCCGTATTTAAAAAAACGTTCCACATCATTTAATGTCCGGATCGGTACGATTTCCACGCCTTTGATGATCCGGGCCTCCCGCTGGTTTTCCGCGGGAAGCAGAATGCCCTTGAAATTCATCTCCCTGGCGAGGATCATGGCGTTGATGGTCCCCTTGACGGCCTTGATCCGGCCGTCCAGCGACAATTCCCCCATAATGAGGTACTCGTCGAGGATATGATTTCTGTCGGGAAGAAAACCCTGAGCCAGAATCAGACCCACGGCAATCGGCAGGTCAAACTGCACGCCCTCTTTCCGGATCCCCGCGGGGGAAAGATTCACGACCACCCGCCGCGGCAGCACGCCGTAGCCGCAATTCCGGAGAGCGGTCCGGATCCGGTATTTGCTCTCGTCTATGGCCGTGTCGCCAAGACCTACAATAGAAAAACTGGGAAGATTGGAACTCACATCGACCTCCACTTCCACGAGATAGGGGTCGATTCCGATATAACTTGCGCTGAGAACTCTGACAATCATAATACCCTCCTTTTTTGCGCAAAGTTTGAGATATTTTTCCGAAAAACATCCGTGCTTTATTATATACCTTTTTGAAAAAAAAACCAACAAGAATTTTTGGCTGGTATTTCGCGGCGCAACATGGTACAATGTCAGTAACGGAATCGATTCCGCAACAGAAAACCTGAGGGGGAAAACCTATGATTCAAAGTCTCGTACGCGCCATGGAATTGCTGGAAGTCTTGAACGGGTCCAAGTCCGGCTACTCCATCGCTTTTCTGTCCGCCCAATTGGACTTGCCGCCCAGTACGATCCACCGGTTACTGCAGACCCTTTGCGCCACGAAATTTGTCGTAAAGGACGAAAAATCACACGACTACAAGCTGGGCCCGGCCCTGATTCCGCTGGGAATCACCGCGCGGAAAAACCTGCATCTGCAAAATGCGGCCACTCCGATTTTGGAACGGCTTGTGACCGTTACGAAAGAAGACTCCTATCTCGTGATCTCCACGGGTTTCAAAGGCTTTGTCCTGGAACACATCGACGGCCCCAGTCCCTTGAAAGTCCTGGAAGACTTCGGCTTTGAGCTCGATCTCCACTGCGGGGCCATCCGGAAAACGCTCTTAGCCTACCAGCCTCCGGAATTTATCCACGAGTATGTGGAATCCGTCGTGAAAAGCGCAAACGCCTTCCCGAAAGTGGAGCCGGGGGTTCTTTTAGAAAATCTTGAGAAAATACGAAAAGAAGGAGTTGCCGTGTCCCATGGGGACTATATCAGCAACTCCGTTGGAATCGGCGCGCCGGTCTTTAACAGCGACGGAAAAATCATCGCTTCCATCGGGATTATTACGCCCGCCTCGAAAATTCCCGACGAGAAAAAACTCGGGGAACTGAAGCAGGTCGTTAAATCCTCGGCCCGCGAATTATCTGAAATGATGGGCTATTTTGAGTGATAGATCTTGAGCTTTTGCGACGGTATCCACCATTTGAAGACATAGGCCACAATCCAGAGCACAACGACGAGACCCAGCGTGGCCCAGGTCGTAATATGCCCGCCGTTCCTTGGCCAAATGTTCATGAGGATCGGTGGAATCACCTGCAGTCCGATGATGATGGGTCTGTTGAAAAGATCGGAAATCCCGGAATCTTCTATTCCTCTGGACTTGAGGTCCGGATCCACAACGCGCTGGAGCAGAACGCCCGTGGCGGCAACGCCCGTAGCGTGTCCCCACACCATCATGTTCCGTTCAAACCAATCTTCGGGGGATGATTTTCCGCCCACATAGATAAACCACCACCAGGTGACAAGGAAGCCCACAAGGCAGACCGCCAAGAGCGGAACCGCATAGTCAAGCACGACCTTGAGGTTCAGGGAACCGATGCCCGACACCATCAAAAAGTCCGTGGAAGTTCCCTGGATTCTGCTGACCGTATAGCGGTCCACATATTCATGGGCGCCTGTCTTGTTGAGGATCTTATTGACGATAAAGCCGAAGAGAAGCGCTGTACAGAAATCGGGAATCGCGATGCCGTAACCCAGATACTTTGTCCAGACGAGGAAATATTTCGAGAGATAATAGCCGCCCAGCGCCGCCAAAAGCACAATCCCCAGATGAAAGGCCATGGGGTCCAGACAAATGGAGGAAATCGTGACGCGCCCGGAGGCTTTTTGTTTTTCGGGAGGAATGAGTCCCGTCCGCAATTCTACAGGCAGCTCGGAGGGATTTTCCACATAATGGGTATAACCCTTTCTCGTGCCCCAGTTGACGATAATCATCCCGGTCAGAATCCCGCCGACGATTCCCACGGTGGCCGTCGTATTTCCAAGGTCGGTCATATTGGCTACCCCGAGGTTTTCAAGGGCCTTCCCCACGGCGGCCGCCGTTCCATGGCCCCCGTAAAAGCCCGTGGCCATCATCAGCCCGAACTGTTGCGGCAGTTCCGGATAGAGGTAGCAGAGACCGTACACCGTGACGATCATCCCGACGGCGTATTGCAATACGGCAATACCGGTAATGTTGAAAAACATGCCGCCGATGACGGTACTTTTCATGGCTTCCTTGTTGGGTCTGTCGCCGATGGGCGTCGCCGCAAATACGACAACGATCAGAATCGATGCGTAAGTCCCGAATGTTCCGGAAAGCGGGATGATTTTCAGGCCTTTGGGTCCGAAAGCCAGCGCCAAAAATCCGGCGATGAGCGCTGAGGGAATCAAAAGCTTCTGAAAAATCTTCACTTTGGCCCTTAAAAACTGTCCGACGACAAGCAGGGCCGACATAATACAAATGTCCAAAAATACTGCCCATAGATGGGCGCCTGTCAATTGCATGGAATACCTCCTGTAAAATGGTTTTTATGTATTTCCATAGACGTATTTTTTTCGTATGATTTTATCCTTCGTAGTAGGGTAATTGTTCGTCAAACTTTTCTTTGCCATTGCCGTACCAGGCGCACAGATGCTTTACGGCCTCCTCGGCCTTGGCGATGGCCGCCAGATCCGAGTTGAAGCCCTGATGAGGCTGTACGTAAAAATTGGCGCTTCTGTTTATTGCCCGGTTGAGGATTTCCCGGGCCGCGATATTGTCGGGATCGTCAAAAGCCGTGTTCTCTTTCAATCCTTCCGAAAATACGGCTTCCCTGCTGAATACGTCCAACCCGATCCCCAGCAGTTTCCCCGCGTCATAAAGTTTTAAAAGCCCGGCTTCGGGAGCGATTTCTCCTCGGGTAACGTTGATAAAGAACAGTTTTTTCCGAGCGGCGGACAGATAATCCTCCGAAAAATAGCCCGCGTTGTAAAAGCGGCTTTGGGGATTTTTCGTGAGATTCATTGTATTGACCAGAATATCGCTCGTCGCGATAGCCTCTTCTTTCGTGACAAACTTGACGCCGTCCCCGTAAAGGGTGGACAGCTCCTCCCGACGGACATCGACAGCCTGCACGGTCAGACCGTTTCCCTCCAGCAATTCATATGTCCTCTTCCCGATCTTGCCGCAGCCGAAAACCGTGGCGATCAGATGCTTTCCGAGTTCCACAAAGGAAGTTGCCCGGTTTCGCTCGAAGGTCAGCGTATTGTTCGTGTATTCATTGAGCATGCCCGCTTCGGCGTACAGAAATTTGACGGCGGTCTGGGCCACGGCGTTGACGCAGTATTCCCGCAGGGATGCGAGATTGATGACGGCGGCGAGATGTTCGAAATGGTCATAGCCCGCGCTCCGGGTGACGACGCTTTTTTTCTTCCCTTTCAGGTAGTCCTCGGGCAGGACCGAATGGGTTTTCGTCGTGATGATGTCCGGCAAAACCAGATCCGGTCTCGCTTTCAGGCAGGTCTGCAAATCTTCGGGCACGATCAGGTATGTGAGATCTCCCGGCAGCAGTCCTTTTGCCAGGGCTTTTTTTGTTTCTTCCTCCAGATGCCCGGCTTCCGCGCCGAGCGCCTCAAAATGGATAATATCGTATTGCGCCATGCTTTTCCTCCTTACAGGCTTTCCGCGAAAGCCTGCAACGACGTCCGCGCCTGTCCAAAATCAGCCATCTGTTGATCGTAGCCCAGAATGATGTGGGGGATCCCCGCTTCCTCAAAGGCCTTCTTGAGCGAAGGATATTCGAGTTCCTCGGGATCGCAGAACGTCATGGCGAAAACGACGGCGCCGTTGGCGCCCGCATCTTTGGCCTTCTTCACTACGTGGGCCGGTCGTTTTACGATCTCAGGGTCGTACAGCAGGGGATCGTTATCCTGGGCCGCGAAATGAAGCGCCAGGGCCCGCATAGGATCCGTCTCGTCTTCGGGGGCGTCCACGTCGAAGGAGCGGGATTCATGGGCCACGTCATCGGCCACAATGGCGATTTTGTTTTCATCAAAGATCTTCAGAAGCGCGTCGTTATCGACAATTATGCCCGAGGTCAGGACTTTGATCCCTTTCCATTGAGGAACAGGCAATTTTTCCAATTCTCCGTTCAATTCGTCCAGCAACTTCGTATACTGACATTTGAGCAGATAGTATCCGCTTTTCAGGACAATTCCTCTGTCCACGGCGGAAATCACATCGGGGTGTTGTCCCGCCAATTTTACGAATTTTCGGCGGGCCGCCCGGCTTTTGTTATAGACTTTGATTGCATTCTGCAATTTTTCGTCGGTAATGGGGCTTCCCGCGATTTCTTCCAGTTGTTTCTTGATCTTCCCGTACTGGGCCATGGTAAATTTGATTCCGTATTCCGGCCGCCGGTTTTGCGGATGGGCCAGGAACAGGAAGGGAATCTGCGGCACGGCCAACCGGAAATTTTGACTTAAGGGCCGGAGCGTATCGCACATGGTGGTGACGATCACGCCCGAAAGGCCGTCCAACGCGCCCGTCAAGCCCATTTCAAGATTCATCTGGGCAATCGTGCAATAAAAACTCGCGAAATACTCCTTGGCCTTATTGATCGTCCCCAGTCTTCCCCAGACGCCGAAAGGAACCATATCCGCCGCGTAGACCAGTTCCTCGGGGGCGTAATAGGGGAAAACGCCGATGGCTTTTTTGCCTTCGCCTTTGTATTTATACAACTGTTTTCCAGGATTTGCGGCTATGTCCCGGAACGTTTGCAATAATGCGCTTATTCTTTCCATTTTTCCTCCAAATGCGGATATTGCGGGCGGACACGCAGGTCCGCCGTACAATTAATTTTTGCGTAAACGGGCGTTTTCCTCCATGATTTCGTATAATCCTTCGACCCGGGTTTTGTATTGTTCTTCCGAAAAATTGCGAGGATCCGCCTGATCGCCGTCAAAGCCGGCCACGGCCACGCCCAGGTCTTTGCGGAAACGCCGTTCCATTTCGGGCATATAGCCGCTCCAGGGCTTGCACGAGCGGTTGTAGTGGACGAGAATGCCGTCGACGTTATTTTCGCGGCAGATGCCTTCCCGCCAGTCCACGCCGGTCTCGAGACAGACGGAATTGGGGGCCTTGTAGTAGGCTTTCATCAATTCGTCCATGTTGTTATAGACGAAGCCGAAAGCGGGGGCGTACACGACGGCCGTGGTATTGATGCCCTTTTCTTTCAGGGGCGCAAACAGTTTTTGCAGCTCGGGCCAGCAGGGAATGCCCTCAAACATGATCCGGTGGTTTTCGGCGTATTTCCACGTCGATTTGCCGGTCTTGACGTTTTCCTCGAGCTCGGCGGCCAAAGCCTCAAAGGCCTCCGCCGATTCTTTTTTGCAGCGGGCCGTCACGACGTCGGCCATGTGGTTGAACAGATCGAAGCCGCTGAAGGGCGAAGGGGTATATTGGCAGTAGGAGCAGACCTTAAGCCAGGCCTTAGCCGTCCGGTTGGCGTTGGCGCAAACTTCCTCAAAGCGCTTCTCGTCCCACTTCCGGCCCGAGATGGCCTCCAATTTCTTGATGGCGTCCTCAAATTGCCCCCGCACATAGGCCACGTTTTCGTCGGCCACCTCGACGGTATTGTTGTAGGGGATGTCAATCATGATCAGCGGGATGTTGTGCATCCGCGCGATATTCTCATACCATTTGGTCATGCAGTTGCAGATGTTGTTGCAGCAGAGCAGAAAATCCGGCTGGGGCATGGCCCGCTCATCGGCTTCGTAGCCCGCCGCGTAAGCGAGACTGATCCGGGCGTAACCGCAAATATCGTTGTGGTAGCCCATGGCTTCGGCGTGTTCGCACATCCGCTGTCCGCCGTGCTTGGCCGAAATGGCCGCCGCCTGATTTTCAGGGTAACAGACCGCAAGTCCAAGTGTTTCCGCAATCTCCGCCGGAAACTTCGAAGAGGACCAACCTACGGGTTCCCCTCTTCTCTTGGCGTCCCAGGCGTTCTGGTACACCATATCGACCACGGCCCTGAGCGCCTCCTTGGCGCCGGGCTTTTTTTCCGTTTTTTGTATTTCTGACATGTTTACCTCCCTTTTTCCGGGTAATTATCGGATAGGATTTCACGGAACGGGCAGACACAGGGGTCTGCCCCTAACACGATATTATCCGTGAATTTCGTTATCTGGTCGCCCGTTGAAAGGCGAACAGAGCCGCGCCCAGAGCGCCGTTGTATTGCGCCAGGGGCGAGGTGTATACTTTGTGTCCAATCTCCTGTTCCATGGCCGCGACGACGCCGTGATTCTGAGCTACGCCGCCGGTCATGACAACCTGATCCTCTATGCCGATGCGCTTGGCAAGTCCGCCTACCCTTCCCGCCACCGACCGGTGGATTCCCCGGATGATATCCCTTTTATCCGTGGCCCGGGCCAGCTGGGAGATCACCTCCGATTCGGCGAAGACGGTGCAGGTGGAGCTGATGTTTACCACATTGGTCGATTCCGCCGACAGTCTTTCCAGATCCTCGATCCGCACTTCCAGTACCCGCGCCATCACATCCAGAAAACGTCCCGTTCCCGCGGCGCATTTGTCATTCATCACAAAGTTGTTCAAGAGTCCGCCGGAAGCTATTTTTAATACTTTCGCGTCCTGTCCGCCGATGTCAATGACCGTTTTCACTTCCGGGAAAAGAAAATACGCGCCCTTTGCGTGACAACTGAGTTCGCTCAACTGGTCGGCGACGCCTTCGATAGAATTTCTTCCGTATCCCGTGGCAAGCGTATAGGCGATGTCCTCCGGGCGCAGGCCGCTTGCTTCCATGACGCCCGCGATGGCCCGGGCGGGGCCGCTCGTCCCCGCTCCTACGTCAATCAGGGATTTGGCTGTGAGTTCCGCGCCGTTTTTCAAAATCACGCATTTGGACGCCGTGGAACCCACATCAATCCCCAGTGTATAAATATCCATATCAATCAACGCCTTATTTTTTATAGGTATTGAATTCCCGAATGACCCGGGGCAAAAGCATTTGATGGAAGGCGCATATGGCCTTTTTATTTTGATAGGCGGCCTCGGTAAAGGCTTCCATATAGGGCCGAAGCGACATCATATCCACGATCTCGTCCACCATGCCCGTAAAAGCGCAGTATTTCGGTCTGGATTTCTCCGTATACTCCCGGATGACCTGATTCATTTTGTCGATGGTGCTCTGGATATCCTTCCCTTCCTTCTGGTCTTTCACGAGACGTCGGGCGTACATGGCCGCCGCGGCGGTCTCCCCGTTCATCACATAGACTTCCGTGGCTGCCGTTCCCAGAGAAAAGGCGTTCGTATTGTTGCCCTGGGGCCCCCCCAGCACATAATGGGCGGCGGCGGTCCCTTTCCGGAGCGTGATCTCCATTTGCGGGAGATCGGAAACCTCGATGGAATAGATCAGAGATTGTCCCAATCCAAGCAGTTCCGCCTTCTCGGCGTCGTCTCCGACATCTATGCCTGTCGTATCCTGGATCCAGATCATGGGGATCTTGTCCCGGGCGCAAAGGGTCACGAATTCGTTCATCTTCACGAGTCCCTGCCGGTAGAGCTTTCCCCCGATTCCGATGGAATTCTCTTTATATTCGGGATACTTCATCAGCATGCCCTGCACGTTTGCCACGACCCCTACGAGAAGGCCGTTGATTTTCGCGAGTCCCGTCGCCATTTCCGGGCCGTAGCCCTTCTTGTATTCAAGAAATTCGCTGTTGTCAAAGAGCCGGGCCATGACTTCATAGATATCATACTGGCGTTTCTGGTTGAAGGGGACGAGGGAATACAGGTCCTCGTCAGGATAGGCCGGCAATACGGGGTCGTCCACCCGGAAGAATTCCAGGTTGTAAGCCGGGATCATTTCCATGTACTTCTTGATTCCCGCCAGAACCCCTTCCTCATCTTCGTAGACTTCCCGGAAAAATCCGGTCTCATTGTAATGAATCGGTACGGAACCCGGCGGGCTCGTCTTTTTGGCATTGACCGTGGCGTCGATCAGCGACTGGGCGCTCTCTTTATCCACATAGCCCTTGGGGTTCATGCCGCCCAGGATGCCCGCGCCGCCGACGGCCATATTGGCGTCTTTGTGGGCCACAAGAATCGTCGGGCTGATGGAATGATAACCGCCTCCCGCGGGGTTTGTGCCATAGATTCCCACGATAACCGGAATCCCTAATTTTTGCAACTCGGCGTTTCTGAAGAAGGGCGTCCCGCCGCCGCGCCGGTTGGGGTAGACTTTTTCCTGTTCATCAAATTTCACGCCGCTGCAATTCAGCACGTAGACGAGGGGAATCCCCAATATCTTGGCCGTATCCGAACCGCGGATCAGATTTTCCGCCTGCCCGGGCACCCAGGCGCCCGCTAATTTCTTGTTGTCCGAGGCGATCACCACAGCCCATTTCCCGGAGATCTTGGCAAGCCCCTTGATAATCCCCGTGGAACCGTTGTCATTTCCTTCGGGGTTGAACAGACTGTTCAGCGGAAACCAGGTTCCTTCGTCGATCAACTCCGCCAATCGCTGTATGGCCGTCATCTGTCCCGCTTCGTTGAGGGACTCGTCGCTGCGTCCTTCGGCCTGAGCGGTTTCAATCAGTTCTTCGATCTCGCTTTCCACCGCCAGCAGCTGGTTCTTGTTTTCTTCGTTGACTATTTGCAAGGGCCTCCCGATCCGGGGCATGTTCTTGAAATAGCCCGCCATGGAATATTGGCTCATTTTGTATCCTCCTAAACTGGTACTTTGATAAAGGCTTGACCCGGGTCGATTTCCTCCCGTATGATGCGGATGATTTCCGGCGTCGGCGCGTCGAGAGGCGCGGCCCGGGAAACATCAATGTCAAAGCCTGTGTTTTCCTTGACGTCTTCGGGCGAAGACGTCGGATAATA
>JAISST010000136.1 GCA_031272945.1 Fusobacteriaceae bacterium | reverse complement strand
TCCCGCTCTCTTTGGGAATCGCGGGATAAAAGCGGTTCGTTACGTCCAGGAAGATTCCCATCCGGCGTTGGTTTTTGTCTGCTTCCGAATCAGCGGTAAACGCAAACCGGGCGCTTTCTGCGTCATGGACGGGGACAAGCGTCGCTTCGGCCTTTGGACCATGAAAAGCAAGATTTTTTATATTTTCCAGCACATAGCGCAAGAGAAATTTCCCTTTGGACTCATTCTCACCGATAGCGCGCTCCATCGAAGGGTAAAGCAAAAAGAGGTCCCGCAGAAATCCCTGAATTTTTTCAAACATTCCGAGGTTGCTTCCCTCGAAAAAGAAATGTCCCGCCGACTTCTCCTTCGTTTCTTCGGATTCGGGCGCGTACTTTTTTTCATAGAGGATATTTTTGAAATTGAACAGAAAATCCTCGATTGTCCCGCAAATATACAATGTTTTTACAGTTTTCAATACATTGTCGAGCTTGCCGCAGAAGGTCGTCATTGGATTTTGTCCCGTGGCGCTTTCAAGGCGGGCGGCCTCAAGGTCGTCAAGGATTTCCGCCGACAGATACTGATAGCTCATGCCGACCAGTTCCCTGTAAAAGGCGTCTTTGTCGGCGGCGCTAAAGCCGAACCAGTCTCGAAAAACGGCTGCGTCAAAGGCCGTAACAAAAGCCTTCAGACGGTACCGGAAGCGATCCGGGGCGTCTTCGGGATTTTCCACAGCGTCGGCGATATCGTACAGAATTTGCAAAAACCGGTAAAAATTTGTCTTTCCGACAGTTTTTGAAGCGGGCGCCGCAAAAAAATCCGGGAAGATCCGGTCATAGTTGCAACCCGCCGGATCCGGGGAGAAAACGCACGTTTCGCGCGAGCCGTCGCCGGAAAGCAGGGAAATCAGCGTGAACAGCTGCTTTTCCGGGTTTTCACAGTTGATCAATTTGACGTTTTCCCCCTTTTGCCGGATCGCCTCGGAGAAGCGGATTTCCTTTATCGCGAGCATTTCTTCGTCATAATCGGAAGGTTCCGTTTGAATGAAAAAGACGATTTCCGGCGTAGGGATTCTTTCCTTGATAAGCCGCGTATAGAGCGGCGGCAGCCGATCGATGTCGACAAAAATAAGCCTGTCCCAAGCCCGGGCAAGCGTCTCCTCAAAAAAGTCCTCCCGTTCCAGCCACTGGGCCGGAACACAGGCCTTTTCCTTGAGGACGCGGTCGAAAACTTCCTTCATGGTGTAAAAATGTCGAATCGTATTTTTCTGCCAGCGCCTGAAATTGATGGGCTCCGCGATTTCATAGCGAGAGATGTCGGCGAAAAAGCGGAAAAAGTCCCGCGCCAGCTCAGGAAAATCAAACCAGGACGAGAGTCCAAGCGCCTGTCGGCGCCCGGGCTCCAGCGACTCATAGAGCAAAAAAGCGCTTTTTTCCGCAGGAAGCACCAGCTTTCCCGGCACAAAGATCCGTTCTTTCCATTGTTTTAGAGTCATTACGCCGAAGTCAAATTCAAGAAAACGATCTTGGCTCAGCCGGATAAAAGCTTCCATTTCGTAATTGTCCTCGAATATGAAAAGCGTTTTCTTCGCGTCCAGATTCCTCAGGAGCGCCTGCGCGCAGCTGTTTTCGTAAGGAATATAGTGAAATTTGATGTTTTTCAATCGGATCACCCGAGAGTATTATAGCATTTTTGACACGAAACAAAAAGAGGAAATGCAGGGGACATGATTTGATCACTGGTGAGTCCGTATTTTTTTTCTTGACAAATTTTTCCGTTTATGGATACAATATAGATATAAACGGGTACTTTACTTAGCGTCAGTGTTGACAAGGAGGAGTAGATGAGAAGAGTATGGAAAGCGTTGGTTTTGTTTTTGTTGATTATATCCCCCTTATCTTGTGGCAAAAAGGAACAGCTGAAAGAACTGACCGTGTATTCGACCTTGCTGGAAGAGGAGATTCTACTCTTTCTCGAAGGTTTTCACAAGGAATATCCGGATATCCAAGTAAATTTTATCAGAGACTCCAGCGGCGTCATGGCCGCGAAATTTGAAGCGGAAAAAAAGAATCCGGCGGCGGATGTGCTTTGGGCCGTACCTACGGCCGGCTTTCTCAACAATCAGGATTATTTTTTACCCTATGATTACAAAACGGAAAACATCGACGGGAAATTTATTGATCAGGGAAGCGCCAAGCCCCGCTGGGTGGGGCTTTCCGCCTGGATGAGCGCCGTGACCTTCAATAACGCTCTGGGACGGGAAAAATCCCTTCCTGTTCCCGTAAGCTATCAGGATCTGCTGGACCCCGTCTATCGCGATGAGATCATCATGCCGGATCCCGCATCCTCGGGGACCGGTTATCTGGCGGTTTCCGCCTGGATACAGCTCATGGGGGAGGACGCCGCCTGGGAATACATGGACGGTCTGCACAAAAATATCAAGATGTATGTGCATTCGGGGGGAGCTCCCACGCGAATGGCGGCTCAAGGCGAGACGGCCCTGGGGATCGGCGTCGAATACGAAAGCATTGCCGCCGAAAAGAAGAATTTTCCTGTAACGACGGTATTTCCCGCCGAAGGAATCGGCTGGGAAATGGAAATCGTCGCCATCGTCAAAAAAGAGAAAATCAAAGACGAGGCAAAAATCCTTGCCGCCTGGGCCCTTTCCAAAAACGCCATGGAATACTACGCCAAAGCCCGGGGGTTTGTGACGGACAACCGGATCAATTCCACCCTCGCCGGATATCCCGACGATATTCGGGAAAAAATGATTGAAAACGATCTGCTGTGGGCTACGGAAAACAGGGATCGCATTCTGGCCAAATGGAAGGAACGCTACGGGACGGGTGAATGACAATGGCTTACCTGTCCATTGTCGGTCTGAAAAAGAGTTTCCGGAAGCATGAAGTTTTGCGGAATATCAATTTGCAGGTGGAAAAAGGAGAATTCGTTTGTTTCCTCGGCGCCAGCGGCTGCGGGAAAACTACGCTTTTACGTATTATAGCGGGCTTGGAAAGAATGGACGAAGGGGATATCGTCGTGGACGGCAGAAATATCTCCCGTTTGCGCCCTTCCAAAAGAAATCTCAGCATGGTTTTTCAATCCTATGCGCTTTTTCCCAATATGACGGCATTTCAAAATGTCGAATACGGTCTTCGGAAAAAAATAAAAGACAAGGAAAAACGAAAAGAACTGGTCGAACTAATGCTGGCCCTTGTGGGCCTGTCGGATGTTCGAAAAAAATATCCCGATCAGCTGAGCGGCGGTCAGCAGCAGAGGGTGTCGCTGGCCCGGGCACTTGTGATTGAGCCCGATCTGCTGCTGTTAGACGAGCCCCTGTCGGCTCTCGATCCCAAGGTCAGAGAATCACTGCGGGGTGAGATCAAAGCCACCCACGACAAACTTCGGATCACGACGATCATGGTGACCCACGACCAGGAGGAAGCCATCACCATGGGCGACAAGCTCGCGGTCATGAATGAGGGGGAGATTGTCCAATTCGGCACGCCCATCGAAGTGTACCGCGCCCCGCGGGACTATTTCGTCGCCGATTTTGTGGGGAAGATTAATTTCCTGACCGACAAAAAGAATGTGACTTGGATGATCCGGCCCGAGGACGTCGAATGTTACACGGAACCAAGGGAGGGGACCCTTGCGGGGACGATCGCGAATATCGAATTTCGCGGTCCCTTTTACCGGCTGACCGTGGCTTTAAGCCGCCACACGATCCTGATTGATCTGTTTTCCAAGGATATCGAAAAACGAGCGTTCAAACTCCATGACCCGATTCATGTGCGTCTCCACAGGGCCGAAGGACTGGGATAGTCATGGATAAAAACGCCTTCTCAAAATTGCTTCTTTCGGCAGTCCTTGTGACCTTTCTCGCCATCGCCGTCGTCTTTCCCGTTGTGACCTTGTTCCTCCGGGCTTTTCAAGACGGGGCCGGAAACTGGATCGGATTGCGGAATTTCATCAACTACTTTACTTCGCCCGCCACGGCGACGTCGCTTAGAAACAGCATCGCCGTTTCTATGACTGTGACGTGTTTTACGGTGTCGCTGGCATTTTTGTACGCCTTCGGCCTCGAAAGAACCCGCATCCGTGGAAAGGCCCTGCTGCGGGGGATGGCATACGCGCCTTTGTTTACGCCTTCCATGACCCACGGCATTGCCCTTGTGTATCTTTTGGGCAGACAGGGCATCGTGACGCGGACATTGGGCCTAAACATTTCGATATACGGTTTTTACGGAATTGTGCTGGCCGAGACCGTCTACATTTTTCCGGTGATTTTCTTTATGCTTTCTCTGGCCTTTCACGCCGAGGATTTCCGGACCTATGAGATGGCGGAAATTATGGGCGTGGGCATCGTCAAACGCTTTTTTTCGATCACGCTGCCCCATATGAAATATTCGATTATCACCTGCTGTTTTTCGGCATTTACGATTTGTTTTACGGATTTCGGCGCGCCCAAGGTTGTCGGCGGCAATTACAACGTCATGGCCACCGATATTTACAAGCAGGTAATCGGACAGCAAAATTTTCCCATGGGTTCCACCGTCGGCGTTCTTCTGATCTCCCTGACGCTGCTCTCTTTTTTCGCGGAATTGCTGCTCCGAAACAAGAGCGCCCGGATTGACGCGCTGGCAACCCGCTATATCGTGCGGAAGAATCCCTGGAGGGACGGATTTTATATGCTCTACAACTGGGGAATGGCTGCGGCCATCCTGATTTTTGCGCTGACCGTCGTGTTTGCCTCCCTGATCCGGACCTGGCCTTACGATTTTACATTTAGCCTGCGGTCGTGGCATTTTACCGTGATGGGGGAGAGCGTGTGGAAAGTGTTGGCCTGCAGTATCGGATTGGCACTTGTTTCTGCCATTGCGGGAACGGTTCTCTGTTTTTTTACGGCTTACGCCGTGGAGCGGGAACGACGGTTTTTTTGGTTGCGAAAGACCGGCTATTTTCTTTCGGTCTTGCCCAACGCGATTCCCGGAATGACCATAGGACTCGCTTATATCGCTTTTTTTAACGCCCGGGGTGGTTTTTTGAATTTTCTCTATGGCACATCGGGGATTTTGATTCTGGCCAATATCATCCACTTTTTCGCCTCGCCATTTTTGGCCATCACGGCAAAACTGAAACGGATCGACAAAGAATATGAATATATTTCGGATATTATGGGCGTTTCGTGGCATGAGACCATACGCCGCGTCATTCTGCCCCTGTCCATTGATACGATCCTCGAGAGCCTGTCCTATTTTTTTATCAATTCCCTGACGACAGTCTCGGCTGCAATTTTTCTCTATACGGCCCATACCCGGATTATTTCGGTCATGATGGTCAGCAAAAGCGACTCGGGCGATGTGGAATACGCCGTGGCCATATCGGTTATGATCATGCTGGTCAATATTCTGTTTAAAATCGGATTCGAGGCGGTTATCCGCTTTGCCAAAGGAGATAAGAGGCCCGGCCTTTTATACAATAAACAAGCAATTCCAGAAGGAGGAAAAGATGAGCGCACATATTTTTGAAGGGGCAAAATACGAACCGCATCCCGTATTTGAGGGCGTATTTGTCAAGCATTTCTACAACGGAGAGGACACCGGCAGGTTGAATGACTTTGAGATTACGATCGTACCGGGTTTTGAGATAAAGACCCACAAGCATGAGAATACGGCGGAATTTTTTTATGTGGTGTCGGGTAAAGGGGAATTTCTCGATGAAACGGAATGGAAGCCCATATCCGCCGGAAACGCCATGATGGCGCCTGTAGGCATGACCCACGCCATCAAGAATACGGGGGAGGATCCCTTGAAGATATTTGCCTGCTACAGCCCGGCGATCCGTTGAGGTTTTTTTCCTGAGTCGTAGACAAAGCGGCCTTTTTGTGTTATACTGATTGAAACAAACATCAATCCAATCCGGGAGGAACCATGACACAGGTATTCTACTATGACACGCCGGTCGGAAAGATCGGCATTGCGGAAGAAGAAGGCGCCGTTGTCCGCCTCCTCTTTCCCCACGAAAAAGCCGAACCCCACTATGTGGAAAAAGAAACACCGCTTTTGAAAAAAGCGGCGAAACAGGTGGCCGAATATTTTGCCGGAAAAAGAAAAGTCTTCGATTTGCCGCTGAAGCTTAAAGGCACAGACTTTCAAGTTTCCTGCTGGAATGCCCTTTTGACTGTCCCCTACGGCAAAACCGTCAGCTACCAGCACATCGCCGAAAAAGTAGGCTCCCCCAAAGGTTTCCGGGCCGTGGGCGGCGCCAACCACAACAACCCCAGACCCTTGATTGTCCCCTGCCACCGGATCATCGGCAAGGACGGGTCCCTCGTGGGCTTCGGCGGAGGACTTCCGTTGAAGCGCTACCTCCTGGATCTGGAGCGGGATCATGCCTCGTGACGGCTTTTTTCGTTACGGAGAAAAAGAGATCGCGTATTTG